>JAUXGE010000103.1 GCA_030622435.1 Planctomycetota bacterium | reverse complement strand
GTCCCGGTGCGTGAATCCGTTTCGCTCCAGCCGCACCAGCGTGTCTACCACGGCCTCGATGATGTGGCGTTTGACGCGTCTTGCCTCACGTTTTGCCAATGACGGCAGCACTCGCAGCGCGACTTGGTCGAGGTCCATGACGTCCTCGAGGTACATCGTGACGAGCCAGGCCTCGCGACGCGGTCGGCGCCGCTCAATCAGAGCAAGCGGAGCAGCGGTGTTGATGCCCACCTGCTGCAATGTCATACCGCGGGCGAAGTTGCGCCGTTCGCGTAACCGGCCAAACACTGCGGCGAGTCGCCGGCCAACGCCGTGGACGCGGCTCTGCTTGCCAATGATATCGAGATACCCGGTGCCAACCATGGTTTCGGGTTCGGGCTCGGGTCCCCGTCCTTCGACCTCGATCCTCGCACGAAACACCTGGCCGTCCTTGGAGTACTTGAGGGTCTCATACCCCGGTAGCGAGGCGGGATCGGACACGAGCTTGATGAGCTCCGAGCGCCACCGGTCGATCGTCGGGAGAGCCGAGGGAGCGGCGTCCGGCGGGAACGCGGGGGCAGTTCCCGTCATCACACGGCCCGACCATCCACCGGGAAGATGGATCGAAACGATCTCAGTGGCAAAATCAGACATACGTCGGTGCCGTCCGCGTCAGTGGTGGACCGTCGGCAGCACCTGCTCCTGCAAGAACCGGGCGATGCGCTCGGCGGCCAAACGGTGTCCCCGTGGGTTAGGATGCTCGTTCGCGAGACTGACACGCAACTGACCGGCATCACGTCCGGCGAACACCTCGAACAAATCGAGGTATGGTACGCCAAGCTCCCCGGCGAAGTCACGCATCGTGGCATGCACGTCCGCCAGCATGTAGTTGTCCAACCGGACCAGCCAAGGGAACAACACGAGAGCGTACTCGGCGCCGCCCTCTTCGACGGCCGACCTGCATGCCCGGACATCAGCCTTGAACTTTGCCCAGGCAACCGCCCGCTCCTTCGGGCTGTTACCGCCGCGGAAGTAGTCCACCGTTCTGTTCCAGGCAATCCAGTGTCGAATCTGCCGCTCCGCGTATCGTAACACGAAAGAACCATCACCGACCCAGAGGTCCTGATCGCGGATGCGGTAGATGTCGCTCAGCAAGTCGTGCATGTCGATGCCAAGGTCGTTCGGGTAGGCGACGTGCACGACGATGTCGGGCCGGAGAGTCTCGCGGAGCGGCAGGTACCTCTGCAACTGCCAACCGGGCGACGTTCCGGGATAGCCCATGTTGATCGTAACCACACCTTCGGGAACTTCGTCTTCCAACAACGACTCAAGCAGGTGGCAGAATGTCTCGTACGGCTCGACGCTGTACCCGTACACCGTGGAATCGCCGAGACAAGCAATCCGAAGCCGCGCATCGTCTGTCGGCAAGGCGTCCCATGTTTCGCGCAGGCCCAGCGCATTGAGGGAGTTATCGACCTCCTCGCAATCGAGTGCCGGGAGCTGCGCCGGCGGAGGCGGTGTAATTCCCAGCGCACGGAACAGGACCTCAGCGATCCCGAATGTCAACAGGACGGACAGTGCCAAGGTCACTAAACGGAAGCGAAAACGGCGTCGCCGGGCCAGTTCGTCCGGATTCTCATCAAGCGTCGCCAGCACGGTGGGGCGTCCTCCCGCACGGACGAGCCGCGCCAGAGTCACGAGCCAGCGGCACTCGAGAACGACAAGACAGGCAACCAGTCCGAGTCCGAGCCATTTGCCGTACGTGTGCTCGGATGCCACCTGTGCGACTATGCCCAGGTGCCCGGTGGATGCCAAAGTGATGACACCGGCCGGCATGATCAACGCGCAGACCGCACGGGCGTATACGGCCGGAGCCGTAAGGGTGCTCGTGCTCTGCCTGACGCAACACACCACCGCAATCTGCCCTCGGATTCACTACTGGTTGTCGACGCGTTCCTGCCAGGCGGCGTCCACCTCTGCCAGTTCCTTCCGCAACTCATCCGCCTGACGATGCAGGTCGGCAAGCGTCTTGGCGTCCTTGTATACTTCCGGATCACCGAAACGTTCGTTGACGGCGGCGAGCCCGGCCTCTCGCTCGATCACGAGGGCTTCGATCTCGTCGATCGACATCCGGTCGTACGGCGAGGGCCCCGAACGATCCTTCCCTCCGCCCTTCGTACCTTCCTTCGACCTCAGTTGCCTCCGCGGGGTTGCTTCGCGTGCTCTGGTATCCACGCGAGCCTGCTCGACCTGCGCGATGTAGAACGAGTAGTTCCCATCGTACACGGCATACTGCTCGCGTCGAAGGACCAGCAACCGATCGACAACCCGATCGAGGAAGTACCGGTCGTGACTGACGACTATGATCGTACCGGCAAAGTCGAGCAGTGCGGTCTCGAGCACTTCCCGTGACGGAATATCGAGGTGGTTCGTCGGCTCGTCCAGAATCAGCAAGCCGGGGGCTTCGAGGATGAGCTTCGCCAGTCGGACTCGAGACTGCTCACCGCCGGAAAGCAGACCGAGCGGCTTGAAGACATCGTCCCCGGTGAATCGGAATGTCCCCAGCAGCGTTCGAGCGTCCTGCTCCGACAACTCGGGGTTGGCGTGCCGGATCTCGTCCACGACCGAACGAGATGGGTCGAGATCAGTGTGCTCCTGGGCGTAGTAACCGATGCTGAGCTTCGGATCCAGGGTTATGCTCCCGGCCACCGGGGCAACCTCGTTCCGGATGTTCCTCAGCAGCGTGGTCTTACCGGTTCCGTTAGGCCCGGTAATACCGAAGCGTATGCCTGCTGGAACCTGAAAGGTCAGGTCCGTGTACAGAACGTTGTCCCCAAACCGCATGGCGAGTTCGTCGCATCGCAGTGCAGTGACGTCCTTCCCCTCGGCCTTCTCGAACGAAAACCGGGGTGGTCGCTGAAGGCGAGGGGCCTCCGTAACGAACTCCCCCGCCTCGAGCCGTCTTTCAAGTCGCTTGCGTCGTCCCTGCGCCACGCTCGTCCGCTTGGCTACCACGTTCTTCGCAATGAAATCCTGCTCTTTGGCAATGAATGCCGAGTCCTTCTCGAATTGTCGCTGCTGTGTGAGGAGGCGCACATCCCTGGTCTTGACATAGTTGCTGTAGTTCCCCGGGAATGCGCTGAGCCCGGCACGATCAATCTCGACGATTCGATTGCAGAGGCGGTCCAGCAGGTAGCGGTCGTGGGAGATGATGGCCGCTCCACCCCGATGACCGGCCAGGAACTTCTCCAGCCAGCGGACTGCGTCGATGTCAAGATGATTCGTCGGCTCGTCGAGCAGAAGGAAACGCTTATCGGCAAGGAGCAGCTTGGCCAGTGCGGCACGGCACTTCTGACCGCCCGATAGCACGGCCATCGATTGCGCGTAGTCAGCAGGTGAAAAACCCAAACCGCCGAGGATTTCATTGAGTTTCGTTTCGAAGACATGCCCACCGGCCGCAATGAACTGCGCGTTGATTCTTTCATAGGCGGCCATCAGCTCTTGAAGCTCGACCTCGTCGCTGCAGGCGGCCATCCGTTCCCCCGCATTGCGAAGTCTGTCCTCGAGAGCAAGCAGCTCAGCGAAGACGCTACCGACCTCGTCATGCAGAGTG
Organism: Planctomycetota bacterium; assembly: GCA_030622435.1. Lineage (GTDB taxonomy): Bacteria > Planctomycetota > Phycisphaerae > UBA1845 > UBA1845. The sequence continues at coordinate 8,949 of JAUXGE010000103.1, read as the reverse complement.
CGCTCGAGCAAGACGTCGGGCTCCTGCTTCAGGAAGCCGATGTCGAGGCCGCGAGAACTCGTGACCGTCCCCGTGTCCGGCTCCATCTCACCTGCGATGAGCCGGAACAGGGTTGTCTTGCCGACTCCGTTAGCGCCGACGATCCCGGCTATCTCCCCGGTTTGCAGCTCGAGTGACACGCCGTTTAAGACGACCTGCTCTGCGAACTGCTTTGTCACGTTGCGAATCGAAATAACGCCCATGTCGCCATGATAGAAAGCCTGGGCCATGGATAAAAGCGGTCGGCAGCGTGGATGACGCCCTTTGTACGTTTGCTGTCTCCCCAGAACCCGCCTCTGGAGGAGTAATAGGGTACGTTTGGACTCGAATATCCTTGACAAGATGAGCACAGACCGATATTCTGAGTTTTGGCACGTTTCATAGTGGGGTATTATTGCGCCCGGGCCACAGACAGCAGCAAGTCGGGGGCCTGACCCCGGAGGCAGCAGCGTGCGAAATCGATTGAACGATCGAAGCCATCACGTGAATCACACGGACCTGCCCCTCGTGACGTGGGCCGGTTCTCGTTTTCAAAAAGGGATCGCATCGGGGTTTCAGTTCGCCGCGGTACCGTGGATTCCGCATTGGCTCCCGGAGCACCGGCGCAGCCGACCCGAGCGAGAGTGACTTTTCTTCATTCGTGCTGTTCCTGGAAAGGGCGGAATGATGCAAACACATCGGCATCGAGTTTGGGGTTTTGGTTCGGCTTTGTTCCTGCTGTTTTCCTGTCCCGGCTTTGGATCGGAGTTCTCGCTGGTACCGGTTGGCGCGACCGCCGCACATACGATCAACGGGAACGAAATCACGGTCTCCGCCGGAGGGACTCACGTGACTCTGGAGATCCGCGTATCTGATTGGGATCCCGATCATGACGGCGACCCTCTTCTCCGCGGGTATCAGGCGCAGATCGATTCGAGCGGTTTCTCGAGTGGGGAAAGCGGTGTCCTGGCTCTCCCGATGATTCCGGTCGCGTGTGAAACCAATCAGGACTGCAATAGTGTCTGGGGCAATTGTGAGGCAACCGGTTTCTGCCTGGGAAGCGCGGCTTTTACAGTTGACGAGTCGCACGCAAATTTCGTGTTTTCCGCTGTGGACGCCATTACGGCCGTGGACTGTAGCCAGCCTGACATGCGACTCGGCGGCATCGTGCTGTTCCCGGTGGACTCGGTCGCGGACGTCGGGCTCACCAGATACGTCGGTACCCTGATTCTGGAGTTGCCGTATGATGCATGGGGCACGTTCACTATCGACTTCATAGATGACGAGAACGAGACCTTTCTGATGGACCGCGAGTCGATGAGCTTCCCGCCCTCTTCGACAATCCCGGCTCTCATCACGGTGACGAACGACTGCAACGGCAACGGCGTGCCCGACGAGCAGGACCTCGCCAACGGAACGAGTGAGGACTGCAACGACAACGGCACACCGGATGAATGTGAATCGGACTGCAACGGAAACGACGTACCCGATGATTGCGATATTGCGGACGGGACGAGCGAAGACTGCAACGCCGATAACATCCCCGACGAATGCCAACCCGCCGACTGCAACGGGAACGGCGTCCTTGATGTTTGCGATATCGCCGGCGGGACAAGCGAAGACTGCAACACGAACTTAGTGCCTGATGAGTGCGAGCCTGACTGCAACCACAACGGTCAGGCCGACGAATGCGACATCGACGACGGTCTCGCCGATGACGACAACGGGAATGGCGTGCCGGACGAATGCGAGATCGCGAGAATCTCCCTTGTGCCTACGGGTTCAACGGTGGCCCACGTCATTGACGGCAATGAAATCACCATTATCGCGGATCCCGCGACCGTGACGGTGGACATTACGCTGGAGATCCGCTTGTCCCATTGGGATTTCGATCTGGACGGCGACCCTCTTTTGGGCGCGTATCAAGCCTCGCCCGATTCGGCCGGCTACATAAGCGGCGAAAGCGGCGAGTTGTTTCTGCCCACGATCGAGATTCCATGTGCCTTGGACGACGATTGCCCGGGGTACAATCCCACGTGTGAGGACGGAGTCTGCGACGTCAATGGCGCAGCCATGGTCGACAACCGCCGGCACGACTTCGTGTTCGCCGACGTGGAAGCGATCGTCGCCGTCGACCCCCGATGGCCGGACCTCCGGTTCGGCGGCACTACGTTGTACGGTGCAGATTCCACGGCCGACCCGGGTACATCGTTGTATGCCGGAACGCTCGTTCTCGAGGCGACACCCGATGCCAAGGGGACGTTCACGATCGGATTCCTGCCTTCGCTCGGCAGCTTCCTGACTGATGAAGAGTCAATACTGATCGAGCCGCAGTATCTGGTGCCGGCGTTGATCACTCTGTCCGAAGACTGCAACGGGAACGGTGTTCCCGACAATGTGGATATCGCCAACGGGACCAGCTCGGACTGCAACGGAAACGGGACACCCGATGATTGCGAGCCTGACTGCAACCACAACGGACAGGCCGACGAGTGTGATATCACCGACGAAACGAGCGAAGACTGTAACGGCGACGGTGTTCCGGATGAGTGCGGGTTCGTGGACTGCAACGACAACGGCGTGCTCGACGAGTGTGACATCACGGGCGGCTTCAGCGACGACTGTGACGAAAACGATGTTCCCGACGAATGTGAATTCATCGACTGCAATGCCAACGGCATTCTCGATCGATGTGATATTGCCGACGGCGTGAGCTTTGACTGCGACGCCAACGGTGTTCCAGACGAGTGCGAGTTTGTAGACTGCAACGACAACGGCATCGGTGACAACTGCGATCTCGTTTACGGCACGTCCTACGACGTCAATGCAAACGGCATACCGGATGATTGCGAACCTCCGAGCATCTCACTCGTGCCGGTGGCTTCCAACGGCTTGAACTTCATAAACGGCAATGAGATCGTGATTCTCGCCGGAGGCGAAGTCTTGACGTTGGAGATTCACGTCGCCAACTGGGATCTGGACGGGGACGGACATCCTCTCCTGCGCAACTACCAGGTGGCGATCGACTCGTCCGGCTACACGAGCGGAGCGAGCGGCGCCCTTGCCCCGGCCGCGGTAAGGTGCATGGTCGACGAGGACTGTTTTGGTGAGTCTACATGTGGCACACAGTTCCCCGGGTACTGCTCTGTGAGCCTTGCCGCGCATCCGGCGGCGTACATCGACGAGTCCCACCCGGAATTCCTGTTTGCGGGCGGTGGGGCGATGGTGGCCGTCGACGTCAGCGAGCCGGATTATCGATTTGCCGGAATGCCGATAGCAGCGTCCGAGTCCATGGCGGATATGGGTGTGCCGAGATACGCCGGGACTCTCATTCTTGACGTGACGTCTAACGGAACCGGCACCTTCACGGTCGGTTTCCTACCTCCACCGGTCTCGTTCATGACGGATGAGTCCATGCCGCCGGTTTTGATCGAGCCGCTCGGCCTGATTCCGGCTGTCATCACGGTTCTGGATGACTGCAACGACAACGGGATCTCGGACGTGGACGATATCTACTCCGGTCTGAGCCAGGACTGCAACGAGAACGGTTTCCCGGATGAATGCGATATCGGCTACGGCGAAAGTGGTGACTGCGATGCGAACGGTGTTCCCGACGAGTGTGACCCGGACGACGACTGCAACGAAAACGGCGTTCAGGATATTTGCGACATCGCCGCCGGAACGAGTCAGGATATGGACGGAAGCGGCGCTCCCGACGAATGCGAGTATCCTGCACCTGCGGTCGAGTCCGAAGGGTGCCGGTACCTCGAGATCGAACCGTCGGAGCATCCTGATCCTTTCGCACTGCTCCTGACGTCGGCTGACTACCCGTGCCTGGCTGAGTACGTCACGCTGGATTCCGGACGCGGTCGTCTCGTTGGCGCTCCTGTGTTCATGAGGTCTGTGGATTGGGGAACGGTGCTTCTTGGCGACGCATTCATCATACCGGGCACACGATACGAGGTTCGGGCGGACTTCGGCAACGGGTTGTTGAGTGCGGCGTCACAGGCAACGACGGCCCTCTGGGGTGATACGATCGGGGCATTCGTGGACGGTGCCTGGGAGCCGCCCGACGGAAACGCAGGGATCATCGACATCATGGCCATCCTCGACGGCTTCAAGCACCTGCCGACGGCACCGCCGGTAGAGTGGACCGATCTCTACCCGGATGTTCCCGACGGTTCTATCGACATCATCGACGCGGCCATGGGGGTCGATGCCTTCAAGAGCTTCGCCTATCCCTATGATCCGCCTTGCCCCTGATTGCGTACCGGTCAACCTACCTGCGTTGAAGATGCAGGCACGTCGCCGCCCATGAGCGTCGGCCTGGAAGCCCGGAGTCGGCGGTCGGACGCATCCGTGCTATACTCCCGGCACGGATGATCATGGGCGCGGAATTGACAAAAGAAAACCAACGAATGGGACCTAGCCGGTGGCGGCGGCGCGTTGTCTACTGCACGGTGTACGTTCTGTTTCTTCTGCTGCTTGCCGAGTTGGGTGCCCGAGCATTCTGGAAGACCCGCGGCGTGCCTTTTTTCACGGCCCAGCGGCGTATCTACCGTTCTTTCTATCCCACGCTTCCACCACTGGAACGCGAGCCGCTCGATGAGGACGAGGAGGGCTTTGACGTTCTGATGCTGGGCGGCTCCGCGCTGCACGTGGATTACGGCGACATCGAACACGTGCTGCGTGAGCGGCTTTGCCGCGCGATGGGCCGGCATGTGCGAGTCCACAATCTGTCCGCCCCTGCGCACACGTCGCTGGACAGCTATTACAAGTACAAGCACCTCTCGGACAAGCGATTCGACCTGGTTCTCGTCTACCACGGAATCAACGAGCTTCGCGCCAACAACTGCCCATCCACGCGGTTCGAGGCGGACTATTCGCATTTCGCCTGGTACAAACTGATCAACGACTTCGAGCGGAAGGCGGAGTCGAGGTGGTTCGTCTTTCCCTATACACTGGAGTTTGTCGCCCTGAAGGCGGCGGGCCGGATGGGATGGTCCGGTTTCCTGCCGACACACGAGCCGGATGCCGACACACTCGACTACGGCTGTGATGTCAAGACAGTGGCATCATTCCGGCGCAACCTCGAGAGGATTCTCACCATGGCGGCCGGGCGCGGGGAGCGCGTGCTGCTCATGACCTACGCCTTCCACATTACGCCGGATTATTCGAAGTCCAGGTTCGAGAACCACACGCTGGACTACACGGTCCACCTGTTTCCCGTCGAACTCTGGGGGAAACCGGAATGCGTCACGGCCGGTATCGACGCCCACAATGAAGTCGTCAAGGAGCTGGCGACGTCCTCCCAGCGCGTGCTCTTCGTCGATCAGGACGCACTCATACCCAATACGTCTCGATACTTCAACGACGTCTGCCACCTGACTCACGAAGGCTGCGAACGCTTCGCCGATTCCATTGTCCAGGCACTCGGCAAGATTCCATAGCTCGCCCCGCCCCCACCGCAGAGATCACGGACCCGCGACCGTGGCATCCGAGCCACGACCGCGTCATCCGAACCGCGACCGTGACATCCGAACCGCGACCGTAACATCCGAACCGCGACCGTAAGGGAGCGGAGAAACGTCTAAACGTCGAAATGTCAAAACGTCAAAATCAGAGCCGCTGTCACGACAACAGAACCGCGACCGTGAGGGAGCGGCAAGACCCCCGTGCTTCTTGCTCCTTCCCGGTGTTGTAGACACGCTGAATAAGTACGCCCACGGCTGCGATTCTGTGTAGCCCAGCCACCCCCGGCGCGTAGCCTAGCCACCCTCGGCCGGGATTATGTGGCACCATTTTGCAGACCTATCAGCCTGTTGAAGAAGTCGTTTCCGGTCGCCCAAGTGTAGCGTCACCCCTTGTGGGTGACGTCATAAGCAGACACCGGACGTTGCACGCCACGCACAAGGCGTGGCGCTACATTTCGTTCGCACTCCCTTTCGTGCACGAACTGAACGGAGTTGGCAACATTTTCCGGATTTTGCGCTTGCATAATCGGGAGGGGGTGGGGCGTAGAATAGTCGGCAGGTACAATCGGGGTGCGTCGATATCCCCGATCGTCAATCGCGTCAACACCATCTCGTCGTTGGGCCGTGACCGGCGTTCGTGCGTCGGCCCACCGGCGTACAACTCGAAAACGGAGGAAGCGTTATGAACTGTAGGACACTGACATTGATGTTGGCAATGGCCGGTTGTATCGGGGTCTTCGCCCCACCGGACCCGGTCCGGTACCGGTTTCCAGGTCCGTGTGGCACCGGTTTGCAACCGGTGTGACTTCGCCCGGCAATAATCACGGCCCGTAGGGCGAAAAAACCTTCGGCCCTGACGGATTCCTTGTATAATGGAAGATGTCCATTTTGGGGCAATGTCATGACTGAGATCATCGTCGTCTCCGTTTGCGCAGCCTTCTGGACCACTCCGGGTCTCGACCCAACGCCTGCAACTCACATGCGCGCCGACTCGGGGATGCCCGCCGCGACTCGCTGGTGTGACAGCATGTTCGACGGCCCGCCCGGGGGATCGGTTTACAGTGTGCTGAACTGGACAAATGGGCTGCCGCGACCGGGCGACGTGGCCTGCGTGCCGGACGATACCGTAGGGCGGGCTCTGCCCGCCGGCGTCGAGGTGCGCATAATACCGTCCATCGGGGAGCAGGCAGGTGCGGGCGATGCGCGGTCCTACACAGACAGCGCCCGGGGGCAGACGCTCTACAATCCCCCCCCGCCGACCGAAATGGGCGCGTGTTGCGTGGGATCAACGTGTCAGATCATCGATGCGTTCGACTGCCGCGAGTTGGGCGGGTACTTCCTGGAAGGGCTGGCCTCGTGCATCGGATCGCCGTGTGCGACGGGCGCGTGCTGCGTCGAGGAGGCCGCGTGTGTGGATGATGACGGTTTTGGCGGACCCGTGGACGAGGCACTTTGCGACATACTCAGCGGCAGCTATCTCGGTGCGGCCGCCTGCGCGGACGACCCGTGCGAGCGCTTCCGGATTCCTGAAGGCTTCGAGATCGTCGAGGTCAGCTCCGGGTACGTATGCCACGGAGTGCCTCGGGTCAACAACTGCGGGCAGATCGTGTTTGAGATCGGCCCTCACTTTCTTGATGATCCGGAGAACGAAGTCTACCGATACGACAACGGTGAGATTGTCCAGATCAGCGATGATCACTCGGCCGCAAACGTCTACCCCGACATTAACGACCAAGGGCTGATGGTCTGGATCCATGGGTTCGACGGATGGGGCGGCGGCGAAATCGCAATGCTTCGCGCCGGTGAGACGACACTCTTGGGTCCGGGCCAGGGTCCGACCGTCAACGATGCTGGACATGTCACCTGGTCCTTGCACGTCCCCGGCTCCTGCGACGTCAGTGCGTATGCCTGTGACGTCTATTCCTACGACGGGCGCTCGGTCACCACGACCATCGCTGACGGCTACTCCAACCAGAGCGTTCGCATGAACGACGGGGACGCATTAGCGTGGACGCGGTATGAGTTTCCCTGCGGAAGCAGTGATTGGACGTCCGCGATCACGCTTCGCCCGGGTACCAGCCCGTTTGCCCTGCCCTCGGAGTCGGATACCCCCCAAGTGCCCGACGTGGACATCCACCCGCGCGTGGCATGGGATGGCACACCGCATGGGCTCGAGCTGTGGCAGGGCGGCGTGACAACAACGCTACTGGCAGCCAACGTATCCGCCCCGGCACTGAACGATGCCGGCGAGCTGGTCTATGGGTTCAAGACTACTTACACGCCTTGGCAGGTCTTTCTTTACGCGCCAGACGGGTCCACGCGTATCAGCAACGACATGGACATCGAGAACAGCATGGACAACGGGCGCCCGGACATCAATAGCGCCGGCGAAATTGCCTGGTGGCGCGTTCCGAACGGGGGCCTGAGGCCTAGCTGGACCCTCTTCATGCGGCGCATTCGGAATGGGGATGTGGATTTTGACGGGGATCGGGATCTGGAGGATTTCGCGCTCATGCCGGGGTGTTGGACGGAAGGTGAGCCCAGGGATGGGTTGTGTGAGTGTCGCTTCTTCGACATCGATCACGATCGTGACGTTGACGAGGACGACCTCGACCTGTTCCTGCGTGTGTACGACGGCCCGCTCGATGACTGCAACGGCAACGAGAATATCGACCTTTACGATCTGATCGACGAGACATCACCAGACTGCAACCTCAACGGTATACCGGATGAATGTGACCTCGACTCGGGATACTCACCTGACCTCGACGGTGACGGCATGCCGGACGAATGCTGCTCGCCCGAGCCGCCGCAGACGGACACGCTGGGGCCGAAGGTGCGTTATCTGACCTTCGTCCCGGAGAACGTGGCCATCACGGCCTTTGGGCCGTCTGTGGATGCGCACCGGTTGGAAACCGGTGCCACCCCCACTGCTGACACAGCAGTGGCACACGACCATGATCCGAGCCGCGACTGTGAGGGAGCGGTTGCTACTGCTGACACAGCGGTGGCACACAGCACGATCACAAACGCGGATTCGACTCCCCCACCCCCGACAAGTCGGGGATGGGCCACCCGTCGGCCGTTTGTCAAGCGAGGTGAGGGTGGACGGCTGACCAAGGAACAACAGCAAGCGTTGCGAGTCACTCTCGCAGAACTGCCTTCTCCGTATGACGCCTTCAACGGTGAACATATGTGGGTGGGTGAGCCGCGGGAAGTGTGTGAGAATTCCGGCCATAACAATCCCCCACCCGGCGGTTGCGGCGGAGTGCCGGGTCAGATACCTCGCACGGTGTGGGTGGCCACGCTGCAATGCGAGCCGCACTACGTGGACTGGAGTCAGTTAGGCACGATCCACATATACCACGAGGTGATAATCCCAGGTGGGACGTATACCCTCCAATTGATCAACACCGACTGTTCGACTGCCACGGAGACGAATTACTCGGACGCGCTG
>JAUXGE010000374.1 GCA_030622435.1 Planctomycetota bacterium | reverse complement strand
GACCTTCGGGACCGGCGTCTTATGGCTGTTGTCAGGCATTGGTCTTCTCCTTGCTGTGGACCGCTAAAGCCTAACAAATACCAAACTTACGCACCGGAGTCAAGCAGAGAATCAGTTCAACCTATTGTCGAACGCGATGCCCGTAGAGCTGCAAGCGCTCCCGGGCCTCGATATAGTCCGAGCGGTTCGCCCCCATGCACGCCATCTTGTAGAACCGAAGCGCGTCGTCGAATCGACCCGACGCCTCACTCGCCACTCCAGCCCCGAAGGCAGCCCGGTGGTCGTTCGAGTTGCTCGCCAGTGCCATCTTGAACATCGATAGCGCCTCTTCGTACATGGTGGCACGGAGCATCCTCACCCCCTGCGAGCAGTCGGCGTTCGAGCTGGAGACGACGCCCGCGTCCACGTCAATCCGACAGGGCATCAAACGGCTGATGAACTCCCTTGCCGCCCGTTCAACGAGCGTGGCGATGATCGCGTCCCGTGGCGTCAGCTCCGCCTCGGTCTTGCTCGAACCGAAGATCGCGCTTGCCCTCGTCCGATCGGTGGCCGAATACGTCCGCGGGCTGTAGTGCTCCCAGACTCGATTGTTGGCGGTATCCACCAATTTGAACGCGGTTTGAACGGTCATGTTGCGCGTGACCGTATCGACTTCCGTCGTTCGGATATCCCCACCACCGCCACCCCAGCCGTGTCCACCCCAACCGCCGAGGCTGATGCCGGCGAGCGTCCGCTGCTTGCCTATGTGTTTCTCCACCTTGATGTCGATGTGGCTGAGGATCATGCCGTCGGCGGCCAGCAGTTGACCACCACTGCCTCCACGTGCGGTAGACATACCGGCCGCGGCAAGGTCGGCCTCGTCGAATGTCACCTGTGTATCGCGGCGGTCCGTAACGGTGATGTTCGTCCCAAAACGGCTGCGAGACTCGTTGACCAGTGACTGCATGATCGTGATGCACAGGTCCGACCACTTCGGGTCGGTTGTGGGTCCGACCTTCGCAGGGACGATCGCTATCGTGTCCATGCCCGGAGGAAGCCCCTGCTCCGCCTCCACCACGTAGCTGAAACTGACGTTGGCGTGCTCCTGCGACGCACAACCTGCCAGACAGGAAACCGCCAGACACCCGCACACAAACATCATTGCATGACGACCAATTCGCATCGGTTGACCTCCATTGCCTTTCACTCGCTCGATCTCGGATCAATGAACTGCAAGAAACCGGACCACAAATACAGCGCAAAGTCGTCACAGATTCGTAGCGCAGGCATCCTGCCTGCATCGTAATCGCAGTTCGTGCAGGCTGGAAGCCTGCGCTACAAACGACTTTGCGCTATACTTCTATCTCCGTGGGCGTATCGATCTTGTGCGGCACCGGCCCTTGGCCGGTGGGAACGCAAACCGAAAGGCCGCGCCACGGACCGCGCAATGTTATAGCAGAACACCGCCTAGGCGGTCCGTCAACCCGGCGCATGCCCGCTCGAGGCCTCGGGAGCATCCCACCAAGGAGAGGTCGCTGCAAGAAGGACAGGTCTGCACTACAATACGTTAGCCCGTGGCTCGGGCAGGTGATCGATTCAATGGACCCACGAAGAAAAACCCGGTCGGTGCAGGTCGGAGGAGTGACGATTGGCGGCGGTGCGCCGATCGCCATCCAGTCGATGACGAACACGCCCACAAGCGACGTCAACGCCACAGTGGCGCAGGTGCGGCACCTGGCCGACGCCGGGTGCGACATAGTCCGTGTCGCAGTTCCGAACAGGCGAGACACCGAGGCACTAAGGTCCATCGTCGACCAATCGCCCGTCCCGATCGTCGCCGACGTACATTTCCATTTCGAGCGGGCGCTCGAGGCCGTCGAGGCCGGCGTGCACAAGATCCGGCTCAACCCCGGCAACATCAAGGATCGCACGAAGGTTGACCGCGTGATAGCAGCATGCCGGGAACGCGGCATCCCGATTCGCGTCGGCGTCAACGAAGGCAGCATCGTGGAGCGGAGAGACAGCGACATCCGCGCGAAGCAACAACGGCAGCTCGCCGGTGACGATCGATCCGGAATGGTGCGCTTGATGATCGAGACGCTCGAAGGCTACCTGCGCATCTTCGAGGAAAACAATTTCGCCGACGTCGTCCTGAGCGCCAAGTTCCATGACGCCGCCCTGACCATCGACGCCTGCCGCGCGATCAGTGAACGATTCGATTTCCCGCTCCACCTGGGCGTGACGCACGCCGGTCCACCGGAGACTGGGCGCATTCGGTCTGTCGCGGCTATCGGTTCTCTGCTGGCTTTGGGAATTGGTGACACGATCCGCATTTCTTACGCGGCCGACCCGATCTACGAAGTCGAAGACACCAAGGAGCTGCTCTGCTCGCTCGGGCTGCGTGATCGGACCCAGCCGGAACTCATAGCCTGCCCGACCTGTGGCCGGCTCGAGGTCGACCTGATCAAGCTGGTCGCGGAAGTACGGGAGAAACTCTCGGATATAAAGGTACCGCTCAAGGTCGCAGTTATGGGCTGTGTGGTTAACGGCCCCGGCGAGGCGGAAGGGGCGGACGTAGCCGTTTTCGCCGGCAAAGGTCGCGGGGTCATCTGCGTCCAGGGCGAGCAGAAGCGAACGGTCGCCGAGGCCGAGATCCTCGACGCCCTGTACGAAGAGACCGTCGCCCTGGCCGACCGCGTCACCCGCGGCGAGGTCGCGCTGACCCGGCACGCAGTTGATGTCAGGCCCGAGTAGCATACCTGCGTCGGTCACAACGATGGCGACACGTTCTCGGACCGGGCCGGTGTAGAAATTGTCTCGTGATTTCGGCTGGCAAACTGGATCAAGCTTGAGCCTTATTCACACTCTCGCACAGCTTATCGGTCCGGACAGACTTCCAGGCTTGTCCAACTTGACTATGACCAAGGTGGTCCACACCTTCCTTACGCACATACCCGCGCCCGCCAACAAAGGGGTATTGTACTCTCTAAACGGAGCACTAGACCCTGTGGGCGAACCATCCGCAAGGATGGCTCACACAGCGTCGAGTCCCTTAACATACGGACCCTCGCGCTGCACACCGGGCCTCTGGAGCCCGGAGGCGGATCACTTCGATCCACGTGCACGCCGACCGTCCCGCGACTCGCAACGCTCGCCGCAGAGTCAACAGAACGATGAGCGAGGCGAAAGCCTCGTCAAGGATTACGGAAGGGGGCCACCCGTGTTTATTCAAAGGAAAGGACAAGATCAAGACCGCCGCCGAGGCGCGGCGGCTGTTATGGTCGTCGTGACCATTCCGGTGTTGATCGGCATGGCCGCGCTGACGGTGGACGTGGCAGTCATGTTCAACACGCGTGCCGACCTGCAACGTTCGGCGGACGCTGCCGCGATGGCGGGCGCGTCGAGCCTGTTGAGCGACGCCATGCTGAGGATTCGCCTGGGCACTGACGACGGCTCCGAGGTCTCAGAGATCACTACTCTGGCAAACGTCCGGGCGGCCGCCGTGGGTGCGCTGAATCCCTCGCTGGGAACTGAGACAACCACCGTCGATGGGGCCGACATCCAGATCGGCTACCTGGACCTGACCTCGGGCACGAGTGTCCTCGTACCGAATCCCGGACCTCCGGAGTATTTGAATGCGGTTCAGGTCACCGTGCGACGTTCGGCCGACGGGCCCAACGGCTCGGTCGGGCTCTTCTTCGCCCCGATCTTCGGTAGGATGTCAACGGAGATTACGGCGTCGGCCGTGGCCGCCTTCGACAACCGCGTGGTCGGTTACGACATGTCCGGCGGCTGGCTGATGCCCTTCACGGTCGACAAGGAAAACTACGAGCAGGAACTGGCGCTGGGCATTGACAACTACATGAACATGCACGACGAAGGCGTCAACACGGTCGGACCGGGATCGGACGGGATCCCTGAGGCCAACCTCTACCCGGTCGATTCGGGTCCGGGCAACTTCGGCCTGCTGAACATTCCGCACACTTCTCCGCAGAGCACGGTGGATATCGTGGAGCAGATTGAGAACGGAGTATCAGAGGACGACCTGATTGCCGAGATCGGCGACTCGGAGTTCACCTTCGAGGACGAGTGGGGCGATCCGATCACATACACCATGGAGGGCACAGCGGGTTTGGAGGCAGCACTCAAAGCAAGCCTGGATGTCAAGGCCGGGGACGTGATCGGTTTCCTGCTTCACGACAAAAGCGGGATCATGGAAAGCGGGGCTAATCTCATGTATCCGATTGTCGAGTTGCGTTTCGGCCGGGTCCTGGACACCAAGCTGGTCGGTGGGAACAAGTACATCTGGATTCAGCCGGCCGTGTTCAGCGGCGGCGGACTTCGCCTGGACATTACTGGCCCTGGTTCCCTGCACGACACGGCGGGCCTGGTTGTCCT
>JAUXGE010000225.1 GCA_030622435.1 Planctomycetota bacterium | reverse complement strand
TGGATTGGAACGCAACTCTGGGTCCAGGAGCCGGAGGTGTACTGCGAGAACGCTGGTGTATCCCAGCCAGTTCCGCCTGCAACTGAATGTCCCACGGCTGCCGGCGGTCTGCCTCAGAACTGGTTCTGGGGTGCTGAGCTCGGTTGCGATCCCTACCTAACTGACTGGACCCAATACGACATAGTCCACGTCTTTGACGAGGGCATCATTCCCAACGGCGACTATGATCTGGCGGTCATCGAGGAAGGATGCACGGTTCTGGACGAGTGGGAGACTAACCCGGATCTTTGGTCTCCCGTGGTACGGTTCACGCAGACCATGTGGGGGGACTGTGTTGAGAACTGCACCACGATTCCGTGCTCGCCTCCGCTCGGAACAACCAATACGAGCATCGGGGATGTGACTGCGGTTCTGGACAAGTGGAAGAACCTTCCCGGCAACATCAAGAAGGCACGTGGGGACATGGAGGGTTCACCGGCCGGCGACCACAGGGTTCCGGACCAGGCGATCAACATCACCGACGTAACGTACGTTCTTGGTGCGTTCCTTGGCGATCAGTATCCCGGTCCCGGCTTCCCGGATCCGAGTCTGCCTCCGGTATGTCCGTAGTTGTGTAAATGATCCTACGAGGCCGGGGTGGGTCGAAATCGGCCCGCCCCACCTCGGAGGTTCAAAGGAGGTCGAAACGCAGTAGATTCGAGAGTAAGTAGAGAGTCGAGTAAGTAGTCGAGTTCCAGGCCGCCCGTTTCCCGGGCGGCCTTTTTGTATGCGCATATTCGGCAGAGTTCCGGACTGAGATCGTGTGTGAGGACGTGCAAGAATGAACCGAGCCACGACCATGACAGGCCGTCGGAATATTCGAGTCCGACCGCAGAAGAGGGTATTTTTCGCTGCAATACCCTGGGGTATCGTCACGGAAAGCACCCTCAAAGCGCCTGTCGGAATAGTCAGAACGGACTATTCCGACAGCCTGGTGAGGGAGTGGTTTTCGGCGGATGTAACCGGACCGCTTCCTTGCGGGCGCTGCCCGAATAAGGCCTTTCACGCACGCTCTGAGGCGCACGAACCGCACATGAGCCGTCGAGTTGGTGCATGAGGGGCGCATAGATCCAAAGCCATTCTGACAGGCCCGGTATATATGCGGCAGGTAGCTGGGAGGAGAGTCTCGTGCCTTACCCCGAGAGTTGTGGCGGCCGATATACTGGTTGTGGCTGCTTGCGGACGTGTGTCATGGCTGCAGTACGCGAGAGACATCGCCCAGTGTCCAGGAGAACTTGGATTATTTCGCTCAATCGCTGGATGTTCAGCTGGCGTGCGCGCTTGTCCGTCCCCTCGCTGCTTGCGAGTTTTGAGGAGCGTAGGATCATCTCGCTCATCGCGGCGATCAACGGTGGGACCGCGATCCTGATCATCAGCCTGCTGGCTTGGCTGATCGGCGTACCGATGCTCTTCCCGGCATTGGGCCCCAGTGCTTTCCTCTTGTTCAGCGCCCCGTTCTCCAAGGCGGCCGCACCACGTTCGGTCATTCTGGGTCATTTGGCAGCGATCGGGGTGGGTCTCGTCGTGTGGCACGCAGTGAGCTTCCTGTACGGCGAGCCACTGTCGATGGGGACCGAGGGTTGGCCCGTGTTGGCAAGTGCGAGTCTGGCGCTCGCCCTGTGCTGCGTGTTGCTGGTGCGGTTGTCGTGCCCGCACGCGCCGGCGTGTGCCACGGCGTTGATCATATCGCTCGGGGCTGCCAACGATTGGCCGGCGCTTCTCGGAATGGTGGCCGGGGTCGTGCTTCTGACCGGGCAGGCGGTGTTGATGAACCGGATTGCGGGGGTGGCGATGCCGACCTGGTCACATGGGCGGATCTCCACGTCCGACGGGGGGCTGTAGGTTGAGGTATCGACAACAGATCGTTCGCACGGGCTACCACAGAATGGGCACACCATACCCGGCCGGCAAGACGGGCGTTACAGGATAGCCGGACTGTCAGAGGTTCTACGGTTCTTCGTCCGGGTTGGTTGTGGCGGGGCTTGCGTCGGTCGGAGTTTCTTTCCCCTGTCCCGCTTTCGTCTCTTCCGACCTTCGTTCTTCCGCTTTCGTCAACGGGACAGGGGAAAGACCCATCGACCGATTGGGAGCTGCCGCCGGTTCGATGTCCGAGGTCAGGCGGATCGATGGACGGTTGGCATCGGTTGGCTTGGCATCCATGATGGATTTCAAGCCCGCGGCCGCCCACGCACAGTGCGGGTCGATTTCTAGGGCTTGCTCGAAATGGTTCCGGGCTGCGCCATGCTGCTGCCGGCCGCGAAGCACCTCGGCCAGCAGGCAGTGCGCGTCGAGATCGTCGGGATCGTTGGTCAGAACGTCATAGAGATCGGTCGCCGCACCGGCAAGATCGCCACGTTTCCACCGCAGTGCCGCCCGCACGAGCCACAGTTCAGGGTGATCCGGTTCGCGCTGTTCGACGAGATCCACGGCACGAAGTGCCGTAAGTGTGTCACCAGTAGCCAGGGCGGACTTTGCCAGCAGAAGCTGTGCGAGCGTGTCCTTGGGGTGTTGCCGTGCATAGTCCCGCAGCACCAGCTTGGCCGATGTTGGATCACCCATTGCGAGATGGCAGATAGCCAGTGCCCGTCTCGTGGCGCCGCATGACTCGGGGGCGGCGGCCGACTCCACCACGGGGCTCAGGACTGCAAGCGCCTCCTCGTATCGCCCCGCCCGCACGAGCAACATCCCCAGTTCCTGGGCGACCAGGCGGTCCTTGCTGCCGGCGACCATTGCCTGCCGGTATTGCCGAGAGGCCTCGGTGGTGTCGCCGAGGAGTGAGGCCACATGCGCGGTGAGAACCGGCACGGTCGCGTCATCATCAAGCCGCCCGGCGACCTCTTTCAGCAGCGTCATAGCTTCCTCGGCGCGGTTCAGATTGACGAGGCACTCGGCCTGGGCAACCAGGCAATCCACGTTTCCGGGATCGAACGTGCGCGCTTCGGCGAACTTATCGAGAGCGGCCTCGGGCTTCTCCTGCAACTCGAGAAGCACGCCCTCGAGGTAGATGAGGTCGGGTGAACGAACTTCGGCTCGGACGGCGGCCTCGAGGACCTGCCTGGCCGAGGCGGGCTTGCCGAGTTCGAGGTTTGCCTGGGTGAGCAGGGCGTATGCATCGGCCCGGGTGGGATCGAGCCCGATCGATTCCGTGATCGTCTCGGCCGCCTCGTCGAACAAACCACCCTCATACAGTTGTTCCGCGAGCTGATGCTTGACGCCGGCGCGCACGGCGTTCCAGCGATTCTGGGCATCCATCCTCGCGCTCGACCGCTGCAGCGGGTTGCACCCTGCCGCAGACATCACGAACGAAAGGAGTATGATCTTCCAGTAACGATTCATGACTGTTCGCCTTAGGTGAGCCGGTGCCTACGAATCCGCGTCTTCAATCGTTCCGTCAGTCGAAGCTCCCTGTGTGTCCGGCTGGATCGGGGCCGGCAAGGGGCGTCCGAACGGGATGAATCGGTAGCCGCGCTCCTGCGATATCAACTGGTGCAGGAACCCCCGGCCTCCTGTTCCGTCATCCTCCCACGCGCGTCTGCCGAGGATCGCTTCCTTGAGTCGAATGGCCGGCATCATCAGCCCGTTGTTGTGCAGTGTGAGGTTCAGGTGCCACAGCGCCTTGTCGCGATCACCTTCCGACAGTGCGTCGAGTGCCTTGTGGTAGTGGGCCTGGGCGACGCGATCACGCCCATGCCACATCAATCCTTGCCGCACTCCGACACGCAGGCGTTCCGCATTCTCGAACTGTTCCCGTGAAGCGTCTGCGTAGGCGTCACGATCTTTGACTATGTGGATTGTGAGCAGGATGATGACCTCCTCGCGGACTGTCGAGTCGGACTTGGACCTGAACAGCGCTCCGACGACCGGGAGGTTTCCCAGTCCGGGGACCTGTGACCGGGCGTCGTTCGTGACCTCGCGGAACAACCCGCCGATCAGGATCGTCTCGCCGTCGCGGACGATGACGTTCACTGTCACCTCGGTCGTCTGCTCCGAAGGCAGTCCTTGCACGCTGATGAAGCCTGAGCTGTCCTTCGGATGAACCTCGACACGGATGAAACCGTCGTCTCCGACGAACGGGCGGAAGACGAGCTGCGTACCCGTCTCGAGAAACTCGACGGTCTGCATGGCCTGGGTCTCGGTTACCGTCGTCGTCATGTAGCCGTCTCGCTGACCGACGATGATCTGCCCCTTCTGTTTGTTCAGAGCCAGGACCTTCGGGTTGGCCAGAACCGTTGTGTTGGTCACTTCTTCCAGTGCGCGGAGGAAGATCGCCACATGGTCCTTGATGATGCCGACACTTAAGCCGCCGTCCGTGACGTTACTGGCGAAGTCGGTGGTTGCATTCGAGTTGAATTGCTCGTACCGATCCGTGGGCAGTAAGCCGAGTGCCAGGTTGGTAATGCCTCGTGAGGTGGCGCCGAGCAACTCCAGATCCACACCGCCGACCAGTGTGAAATCGATCCCGAGCGCGTTCTCGTCCTTCAGGTCGGCGCGGAGAATCGTGGCCTCGATCAGCACCTGCTTTGGGCGTATGTCTATTTCCCTCAGCAACGCCTCTACTTCCAGGTGTACCTCCGGACGGGCGGTAACGAGAACGAAATCCTGGGCGGCGTTGGCGAAGCCCCCGCCGTCCTCCGCATCACTTCGGATTCCCTCGGCCGGCGCGGGTGAGATGGCGATGGTTTCATCATCGGCGAGAAGTGAACTGACATAGGACTTGGCGTCGGTAGCCGAAATGTAGTTGAGCCGGTATACCTTGCTCTCCGGCGGCGGCGCGTTGGCGGCGTCGATCTCGGCCAGCTCCTCGTTCGTGTAGATGTACACGAAGTTGTCGCTGAAGCGATAGCCCGCGCCGTTAGCTACGAGTATCGCTTCGAGCGCCTCCTCGAAACTCACGTCGTACAGGTTGGCCGTTACCGTTCCATTTACATTCGGCGAGGTGACGATGTTTCTCTGACCCTCCAACGAGAGCAGTTGCAGGACGTCGGACAGCGGCAACTCGGACACGTGCATCTCCACCGTGCCACGGTTCGTGACGGAGACCTCTGCGGGCAGACCCGCGGACAACGCCTCGTTCGGCGGTTCGTCCTGTGCGAGTGCCGTCTCCGGTGTGATTGCGGAGGCCGCCATGCTCACCAGCACCATGAGAATGGCGGTGGCAAGTCGTGTCGATGCGAGGTCGGTGCGCCGAGCCTGCCGGGATTGGGAAGGCTGTGTCACGCTGATGTCATATTTTTTGTGGTGTCGGTGCACTCGTTTCGCTGTCGTCGTCCCGATCCTTGGTATGGTTCCGATGTATTCGGGACACGCCTCTTGTTGCCGACAATGCGCCTTCGAAACCCTGCGTCCGGAACCGTAGCGAGGACCGGTTGAGTGGACCCGGTCATTCGCGTGCCGGGCGTCCGGTTATCGGTCCTTGCGGTTTGGCGCGGGCACAACCGCTTGGTTATCGGCACCTTCTACCCGCACGTTGAGCGTGTGGGTTTTCAGGAGTTGTTTGATCTCCTCGAGAAGCTGGTTCGTGCGCCGGGTTTCGGTGAGAAGCTGCGTACGCTGGGATGCCGGGTTTGCCACCTGTGCGCAGGCCGGCTCGACCAGCGTCATCGGGCCTATCCAGACACGCAGGCAGGTCACAAGCACGACGAGAACCACAATTCGATGAACCCAACGCGGCTCTTGACGCTGATATTCCACATCCATGGTGGACTCCTAGGTACAGAGTTCTGGAGGAACAGAACATCGACAGGGCGTGCCGGCCACGCCGCTTTGCCTTAAGGATCGGCCGAATCGAGGGGTGGGCTGTATGACGGTGCGTTGGCGGCCGGGTTTTCGCCGCGTGGGTTCGCGGCTTGCGGCCCATCGGTTTTCTGCCTGTTGTGAGTCGCCTCGGCGGGCTCGATGGGAATCGGTTCGTAGAGGACCGTGTCGAGCGGATATGGCTGGAGGTCGGCAGCCGAGACGGCGGGAGCAAGCCGCCGAGCGATTAGCCCCTGTTGCCAGAGGCGCGGCGCGAACCACGCTGTGGCGATCATCGCACCCATCGAGCCGAAAACGGCGCATAGACGGAGTCGCCGTGTTCGCGATGAGCCGCCCGGCTCGTGGATGACGAACGCCCCGCCGAGACAGACGAGTGTCAGCGCAAGGGCCGAAAGAAAGGCCGGTGCGCTGATAATGCGCCCCGCCGCAGGCACACCCACCCAAATCGCGAATGCGGCGCAAAGGAGAACGTTGGTCAGCACCGTGACACCTGCATCCGACCGGTTGGCAACCCTGCTGAGGAGCGTACGCCACCCATACGCCATCGCCCATCCAATGGCGGCCGTCGAAACGCACGCATTCACAAGGGTATATATGCTCCATGCGATACTTGCGGATCCGGCGTGGACAATATTGACCGAGGGAACCGCCGAGACTGCGACGACGATACCGGCCGCCGCACATGCCAGACCGAACCCGGAGGTGGATCGCGCTCCCGACCGCGTGGACCTGCAACCTATCCCAATGCCTATCCCCATCGCCGCCAGCATCATCGGAAGTGCCGAATCCGGGATTCGCCCCGTCTGCTGAAAGTACCCCTCCCACACGATCAGCGCACATACTCCACCGGCGCCGACCGCCACCACCCCCAGCCGCAGACGCGCAGGCCGGCTATCGCTCCAGATCGGGAGCGGGATGCCCTCGGTATCATGGCGCTGCCGTGATGGATCGGAACGCGCGGCGTTCGAGGTTGCGGCCACCAGCGATAGCACGAGCGCCGGCAACGAAGAGGCCATCATTATCAGATCCCCTCGCCCGGAACCGAGCCCGATCCAGTTTGCGGCCAGAACGCCACACGCGGCCCCCAGCAGCAGCCAGGCAGTCGTCCGTACGCCCCACCGCCCGTAGGGACAGCACAGATGATGCAGTCCCGAGGCGGCCAATCCGAGAATGGCAAGGGGCACCAGTGCGATGAGAAACGCGATCAGGACCTGAAGAACTACCAGAGGGCCGTGGGACCAGAGAAACCTGTCGAGCATCCAACCATAGACCGTCTCTCCCATCTGAGCCATTAGCGGCAGCAGGGCCATCGACGCTCCGGTAATCAAGGCAATAACGGACAGAACCATCCAGCGAAAACGGCGGTCACCTCCCACGGGATTCAGATACACGTCTGACAGGTCCGAGGGCCGGCCTCTCCTTACGATCCTCACATACGCCCAAGCACAAACGAGCGCAGCCAGTTTTTGAGGCAAACGAATACCTACGGCAACCATGATCAATGCGGCTCCGACGACGGCTGCTCGCGCCGACCGACCCGCCAGACCGTTGTCGCCGAGCGAACTCTCGATACGAACGGCCAGCCCGGCGATCGCCATACCTGCAGTTGCACCGAGCAGGAGCGATGTGGAAATCGTCGGTCCCGGCGGTTGGGATTCCTCCAACGGACATGACGCATCGGATGGGCCTTGCACCCCAGCGGTGGGCTGACGGACGCTTGGATCATGCTCCGACGTGTTACCGTGAGAACGTTCCGGTGCCATTTCCGAGGATGTAGTGTCGGTTTCGCCGGTCATTGTAGCGGCCTGCGTCCTAGCAGGCCGTGTCTCCAGGCATGTGGTTTTGCGCACAACGGCCGGCGGGGACGCCGGCCGCTACAGACACAGGTGCCACAGAACAGCATATACCCTTTTGGAAGCGGCCCTGGATGATCCTCGCCGGGCATGATCGTTTTGTTGGCAGAGGTGGTGCAGTGCGGTTCGGTCGCAAGTTCAACGGACTCGCTGGCCGCGTCGTCTTGCCCCTGCGGTTTGGACATGCTCCGGGCCTCCTGCCCTTACCCGTCTCGTCGTTACGCCAAGGCAGTATACATGCATCTGTGCAGCGTCCGCCATAAGCCCGGGAGCCGTCGCCGGCTACATACGCAACCTGACCAC
>JAUXGE010000397.1 GCA_030622435.1 Planctomycetota bacterium | reverse complement strand
TTCGTTCGCACTTCACCTCCATCAGGTTGTGCAGGGGACTTGCACCCCCAGGTTATCGAACATGCTCGGCACACCTACTGTCGAGCAGGCCTTCAGCCTGCAGGAAACTCGGATCCGGTCATCTCGCAGTCCCGGAGACTACTCACGAAGTTGTGTAGAACAACGAGGGCTATGGGGGGAATGCTCTATTCGATGCGGGCGGCCAGGATGGTGATATCGTCGCTCTGCTTCGCATCGGCTGCGAAAGCCGAAACCTGTTTGCGGACCCCTTTGACCAGAGGTGTGGGGTCGAGCGTGTGGAGTTCGACCAGGGCGTCGAGCAGCCGGTCCGTGCCGAATTGCTGCTGGTCGTTGTCCATGGCCTCGATGACACCGTCCGTGTAGCAGAACAACCCGAACGGCCCGGGACCCGGATCGAAGGTCATCGTCGGGAAGGAGACGGATTCTTCGATGCCGAGAGGGAAGCCCGGCTCGACCATCAATTCTTCGGGCTTCTCCTGCGAATCGCGCAACAGCAGCGGCAGGTGGTGACCGGCGCTGGCGAAGCGGAGGCGGTGCGTCTTCGGCTCGATCTGCACCAGCAGGCAGGTGATGAACTTGGAGTCATCGGTGTTGCGGCACATCAGCTGGTTCCAGTACGCCAGCAGCGCACCCGGGTCGTCATTCGTCTCGATCGTCATGCGTACGGCAGCCTGAAGGTTCGCCATGAGCAGGGCGGCCGCTATCCCCTCTCCGGTGACATCCGCCATCAGGCACCAGACGCAACCGTCCTTCGTTTCGATGATGTCGTAATAATCCCCGCTTACGCGATCGCCGGGGTCGTTCAATGCGGCCACCTTCAACTCGGGTCGGTTTGGAAGATCGGTCGGGAACAGTCCCGTCTGAATGCCTCGTGCGACATCGATGTCATGGTTGAGACGGATCATCTGCTGCTGCTCTTCCAGCAGGTACCCGTTTATCAGCCCGATGCTGACCTGTTGTGCGATACCGGCAAGAAAATCGATGTCCTCGCTTCCGTAGGGCGTGGAAGTGCTGATGCGATCACCGTAGATCACGCCGAGAATCTCGTCCCCGTGAACAAGCGGAACGCACATCGCGGAGCGAATGCCGTGTTGGACCATGCTTACGGTCGGGTCGGCAGCCCCCATCCCGTCATCGGTGAACGTCGCCCGTTCGCCATGTTCGAGGGCACGAGACAACAGCGTCCGGCTGATCTTCAGTTCGCCCTCCGCGCCGCGTAGGTTACGAACGACGGGCCAGTCGACCGCGCGAGAGCCACGGCGGCGCAGTCCGATCGCGCCGCGCTCCAAACGCAGCATCTCGAAGCAAATGTCCATTGCGTTCTCGAGCAACTGATCCCGACCTTGGAGCGTGGTCAATCGTGCGCTTAGCTCGTAAATCATCTGCAAGCGCTGCTGAGACAGGAGCAACTGGGTGTCCCGGCTGACATAACGCGTTGCGTGACTCGACGTCGGCTCCTCCCCGATCACGACGGATCCGGTCACCGACTGTGTCTGTGTTTTGCAGACAGCCAGCGTAGACCCGATCTGCACCCGATCTCCGTTGCCGAGCAGCTTGGAGGTGCAAAGCGCATCGTTGACGATTGTGCCGTTCTTGCTGCCGAGGTCCTCGACGAGGAGTCCACGCGACGAAAGAGAGAAGCGGGCATGGCGCCGTGAGGCGCTAGGGTCGTCGATGGGGATGTCGCACCCCGCATCCCGGCCGATGACCACGGGCTGGTCCCCGACTGGATGATAAACCTTCCGCCCGTCCGGAAGAGTGATGATCAGTTCCGCCATGACGCAGCCCCGGCCGATCGCGCGTGCCTCGCATAGAACCCAGCTATCCTCAAAGCGACATGATAACAGTGACGGTCCCGGCTTGACAGTGGAAATTGAGAAACCACACGAATGGCACTGCCATGTCCGATCAGAACCGCGAGTGTAAACGAGCGGTCCAAGGGCCCGAGACCCACCGTCTGACGACGAGGGTCGTCGCCGGGCCCACGTGTCCGCTCCATAACTGTCGCGGTTCTGATCACGAGTCCGCCGTTTCCCACGTGTCAGCCGCGGCAGTGCCATTCGGGCAACCACACCCCTTGGGCATTCAACCGAGCCGATTAGGTGGAGGTCGGCACCGAACCCAATCGATTACCTGGACTGGTCGGTTGAAGTCCTGCTTTGCACCCCCGGAGGTACGAGAGGTGACAAACTGGATCCCCTGTGCACGAACCGAATGATCCTCGGGATTCAACCCCCACCAAGGGTGGCAGGGCAACAGGTAGTGTGATGCGTCCCAGACGCGCTGATTGATCGTTCTCACCGTCGGCTTCTCGGTTGCCAGAAGGCAGAGTAGACTGGACTTTCGCTTGGATGGGAGGTTTGGCGGAAGGCACAGAACCGTGGTGCCGCGCGGGACCGGACACAGAGGATCACAATCCGCCACGAACTAAGGAGGTGGGCGAATCGATGACCAATGCACAGCCCAGCGTGCTTCTGGTCCACACTTACTACCCTCAGTTCCTCGAAGATCTCTACGCCGCGGACCCGGGCCTTGCTGATTTCGACTTCGAGCGGCAGCGGCGGCGCGTACTCGATACCTCATTCTGCGTGAGTGACGCATACTCGACCGGTCTTTGCGACGCCGGGTGCCGGGCGCAGGACGTCATTGTCAACGCCGATGCCATGCAGACGCAATGGGCGAAAGAGCACGGCGTGTCCCTCTGTCAGAACATCCACGACACTCGCCGCCGCATCATAGCCGCCCAGATCGATCACATCCGCCCCGACGTCCTGTACGTCTTCGAATGGTGCCCGCTCGGTGACGCTTTCCTGTCAGAGGTCAGGAAACACCTGTGTCTGCTCGTAGGTCAGATCGCCTCACCCCTGCCTGCCAACCGGACCTTCAGAGCTTACGACCTGATGATCTCCTCCTTCCCGCCGATCGTGGAGCACTTCCGGGGAGAGGGGACGGATGCCGAACCGCTCAAGCTCGCCTTCGACGACCGAGTGCTCGCACATCTGCCCGATGAACCTCCCCGGCACGATGTGACGTTCGTCGGCGGATTCGCCCCGTCACACCCCGACCGGATAGCCTGGCTCGAACGACTCCTCGGTGAAATAGGCGTAGACATCTTCGGCTATGGCGCCGAGCAGGCCGCTGACGCATCCGCCGTGCGCCGCCACCACCGCGGACATGCCTGGGGGTGGAGCATGTATGAGGTGCTTCACGGATCCAGGGTCACGCTCAATCGGCATGCTCGGATCGACGTGCGGGGCCGCGTCACCACACACCTGGCCAACAACATGCGACTCTACGAGGCCACCGGCGTCGGCACGTGCCTGGTCACCGAGCACAAGGAAAACCTGTCCGACATGTTCGAGCCCGATCGAGAGGTCGTTACCTACACCGACGATCCCGATGGAGTCAGGGGTAACGCCGACTGCATCGAGAAGGTGCGATACCTCCTGGACCACGAAGAGGAACGGGCGGTCATCGCCCGGGCCGGACAACTGCGAACCCTCCGCGACCACACGTACACGATCCGCATGCGCGAGCTTTGTGACATCCTACGCAAACGATTGAAGGGATCCTAGTGCTCTGTCACGAGTCTGTTGACAGGTGCCATGCCCAAGCCCCCGACAAAGTCGGGCGCGGGCATGCCAAGGTGGCTAGAGCATGGCGGAGGTGCGTCAAGT
>JAUXGE010000176.1 GCA_030622435.1 Planctomycetota bacterium | reverse complement strand
TGTCCACGCACCGTCAACATGACCGGCGTCTTGGGGCCGATCCCGCGAAGCTCGAGTTCCCTAATCATGTCCCGCGTCGAGAACCGGAGCACGAGGTCGTCGATTCCATCCCGCCGCCGGCGGTGGCAATCGCATAGATCACCACAGAACGGCGTGGCCGCATCCCCCACGCTGATCGCGTTTCCATGCCCGTGGTCCCAAGGGGTAAGACTTCCACCAAGACCGTCGGCACGCTCCAGGACCAGTGAGTCGGTATCGATCTGCATCACGTCAAAGGCATCCGTGCCCACGACGGCCATTCGCACTCGCGCGTTACTCCGGATGTTAAACCGGTTGGGACATCGGCCGGGATGGATGTCGAGCAGCACTGCCTGACGTTCATACGCGCCCATGTCAACAATCGGTCGGATCCCGTAGCCAGTATCCGGCACGGCCGGGTCATTCACGAATCGCGGTCTCCCGTCGAGGTCGGTCAGGACATCGATCGGCACTGCTGTATTGTCACCGGCATCGATGGACGGTGAGCCGGACGACAGGTGCGGGTTCCCGAAGTCATCGTCTTCCGTCCCCCATGTGCCGTCCGGGCCGGGATCAGGAGTCTGCACGAACAGCGGATCGTCATCGATGTTGCCTTCTCCCGGATAGAGTTCGTGGTCGTCTGGGTCATCGTCCTGAACGCAAGAATAGCTGACTGTGATTAACGAATCGTCGTTGTTCGATATCTCATCCCCACCGTTCCAGAGGATACAGTTGTCCATCACCACGGTGCTAGGATACTCCTGTTGAAGGGAATGGCACGCAAGTGCTCGCCCGTTTGGCGCTGAGTTCCCCACAAACGTGCAGTTGGTCAGCGTCAGGTTGCTGGAGCCGTAGGTCATCATCCCGCCGCCATCGTAGTCTGCCTTGTTGCATGTGATCATGTTGTTCGCAAGCGTCGGGGCAGAGTATTCCAGGTACAGCCCACCACCCCAGCCGGCACTATTACCCATGATCGTGTTGTTCGCGATCGTCGGCGAAGAGTCATTGACCAGGTGGATCCCACCGCCCCATCCGGCACTATTACCCGTGATCGTATTGTTTTCGATCCTCGGACAGGAGCCGCTGTCAAGGGACAAGCCACCACCCCACCATGAGGCGCTATTGCCCGTAATCGTGTTGTTCACAATTGTCCCAGCGGAGCCAGAGACGATAAGCCCACCGCCAGGGCCATTGGGGACGATGTTGCCAATAATCGTGTTGTTCACGATCTTCGGGGAGGAGGAAGACAGGAACAGCCCACCACCCCGGTCGGCGCTGTTGCCAGTGATCGTGTTATTCTCGATTGTTGACGAGGATCGATACAGAAAGAGCCCGCCACTCCAAATGGCGCTGTTGCCGGTGATCTTGTTATTAGCGACTGTTACGGAGGAGTACATTATGAGTAGCCCGCCACCGGAGTAGGCGTCGCCGTTTGTGATCGTGAAACCGTCAATGGTACCGACCGTTCCATAGCCTCCCTTTGCGGATACCACTGAGCCCTGCTGCCGCCCATCGAGGGTGGTGACGTTGGTTGCCCAATCCCGCTGATCTAGCATCTTCTCGTCACCGGCAAACCCGCCGTATAGATACACGTACGGAGGAAGTGTGATGCATTCATCGTAGTGGCCGGCCTGTACCCATACCTCGCCGCCCGGCAAGAATGCTGAGTTGACAGCCGCCTGGACCGTTCGCTTTGCCATGGCCCAGGAAAGGCCGTCGTTCGCGTCGTCCCCCAGGGAACTAACATGCACTATTACGTACGGCCCCGCCGACCACACCGTGCCGTCCGATTCGTCGACCCCGATGTCCACTGTTCCGCCCGCGGGCTGGATGCGGGGCTCGCCATCCACGTCTAAATCACCGAACATGTCGGCGTTGCCTCCGGCATCTACGCAGGGCGAGTCTGGTTGGATGTGCACGTTGCCGTACCGCGTATCGGCCAGCCCTGGATCGGTGGAGATGTTGCCGTCGGTCCCCGTGGGGTCGGTAAGGCCGGAGTAATCGTACTCGGTGTTGCCGAACACGCAGTTGTGCCGCAGCGTGGGCGTGCTACTCGTATCGTTCCGGTAAAGCCCGGACGAGTTGAACGCAACGATCGTGTTCGCAATCGTCGGGAAGGAATAGTCATCCAGGTACAATCCGCCACCGGATTCGGCGTTGTTGTCCGTGATCGTGTTGTTCGCAATCGTGGGGGAGGAATCCTCCAGGTTCAGCCCGCCGCCGGAGCCGGCGTTATTGCCCGTGATCGTGTTGTTCGCGATTGTTGGAGAGGAGGAGGACAGGCGCATCCCGCCGCCGGAGGAGGAGGCGCTGTTGCCGGTGAACGTGTTGTTCGCCAGCATCGGGGAGGATTCGTACAGGAGCAGCCCTCCGCCGGAGTGGGAGCTATTGCCCATAATCGTGTTGTTCGCGATCGTCGGAGAGGAGGAGGACAGGCACAGCCCGCCGCCGTCGTAGGCAGCTCTGTTGTCCGTAATGGTGTTGTTTGAGATCGTGGGGGAGGCGTCCCGCAGGTACAGCCCGCCGCCGGAGCCGTAGCTGACGCTGTTCCCCCTGATCGTGTTGTTTGCGATTGTCGGGGAGGCGTCCCGCAGGTACAGCCCGCCGCCGGAGCCCTGGCGGGCACTGTTTCCCGTAATCGTGTTGTTCTCGATCGTGGGGGAGGAGTTCCGCAGGTACAGGCCACCGCCGGAGCCGTAGGAGCTCGGCCCTGTTCCGGAGCCGTTGGTGACCGTGAAGCCGTCGATCCGGGTACTCTCGGTTGCCCCTTCGGGCGAGGTGACCACGCTACCTCTGCGGTTGCCGTCGAGAATCGTTGGGTTGGCCGTCCAGTCGCGTTGGCTAAGCTCGGTCTCGGTGCCGTTGAAACCGCCGTACATCTCGACACCGAGTGCAAGCGTGAAGTTCCCGACGTACGTGCCGGCCGCCACCCAGGTCTGATCGCCGGGCTGAGCGGCCGACAGGGCGGTGTCCAGCAAGTCGTAGGCCGTTGCCCACGACAACCCGTCCCCGCCCGGAAGGGCGTCGTCATCGACGTGGATGACCGTTTGTGCGCCGGCGACTGAGACAATCGAGCCTGCGAACCACACGAGCGTGGCAACGATCGCTTTCCTTGTGCATAGCATCTCGGCTCTCCATCCTAGACTTGTACCTTTTGAGTTTATCACGTAAGTGCCAAGAGCACTGGCGGGCAAGCCGCCAGTGGCACCCGATGTAAGCAACCCTGGCGGGCAAGCCGCCAGTGGCACCCTAGGGTGCGGGGCTTCCAGTGACACTTTCAGATGGGTTCGTTTCGTAATCTCTTTTTTCATCGGGCTTGGTCCATGGGGTCGTAAGTGGGGTTTGGGGCCGTTTTCGGTGTTGGCGGTTTGAGACGACTTTGGGCACGGCGCAGCTTCTCCCCATATATAGAACGCGCCGGGTGATCGCTGAGGAGGTCGTATTTGAGCGATCGGCGGAGAAGTCGAATGTCGGGTCTGCTGACGACCTATCTGTCTCCATCGTTGACTCACTGTGGGATCTAACCCTTCGGCGTGGCCGGCCGCCGATCGTGAGAATGCAGTCCGATGCATCGAACGGCGTTCCGTCGAGAAGCTGCCCACGCACCGTCAACATCACTGGCGTCTTGGGGCCGATCCCGCAAAGCTCGAGTTCCCTGACCATGTCCCGCGTCCGGAATGAGAGCACGAGGTCGTCGATTCCATCCCGCCGCCGGCGGTGGCAATCGCACAGATCACCATGGAACGGCGTGGCCGCATCCGTCACGCTGATCGCGTTTCCATGCCCGTGGTCCCAAGCGACAAGACCCCCACCAAGGCCGCCGGCCCGCTCAAGGACCAGTGAGCCGGTGTCGATCTGCGTCACGTCAAAGGCATCCGTGCCCACGACGGCCATTTTCACTCGCGCGTTACTCCGGATGTTAAGCCGGTTGGGACACCGGCCCGGATGGATGTCGAGCAGTACTGCCTGGCGTTCGTACGCGCCCATGTCCACGATCGGCCGGGTCCCGTACCCAGTATCCGGCACGGCCGGGTCATTCACGAATCGCAGTCTTCCGTCGAGGTCGGTCAGGATATCGATGGGCACTGCTGTATTGTCACCGGCATCGATGGACGGTGAGCCGGACGATAGGTGAAGGTCACCAAGGTAGTCGTCATGCGTACCCCATTCGCCGTCCGGCCCCGCATTGGGGGTCTCCACAAACAGCGGATCGGTGGAGATGTTGCCGTCAGTCCCGGTCGGGTTGGCTAGGCCGGAGTAGTCGTACGTGGTGTTGCCGTGCACGCAGTTGTGCCGCAGTGTCGGCGTGCCGGCTTTATCGTGTCGGTAGATCCCGGACGAGTTGAACGTCATGATCGTGTTCGCGATCGTGGGCGAGGAGTACCCCAGATATAGCCCGCCGCCTTCGAAGGCGCCGTTGCCC
This sequence comes from Planctomycetota bacterium, assembly GCA_030622435.1. Lineage (GTDB taxonomy): Bacteria > Planctomycetota > Phycisphaerae > UBA1845 > UBA1845. The sequence goes on along the minus strand of JAUXGE010000176.1, from coordinate 5,056 downwards.
GTGATCGTGTTATTTGCAAGCGTCGGAGAGGAGTTCCACAAGTACAGCCCGCCGCCGATGAGGGCATCGTTGCCGGCAATCGCGTTATTCATCACCGTCGGGGAGGAGTCCCACAAGTACAGCCCGCCACCATCCCAGTCGGCGCTGTTGGCTGCGATCGTCTTGTTTGCGACCGTTGGCGAAGAGCTTTCCACGTACAGCCCGGCGCCGAAGTAGGCGGCGCTGTTGCCCGTGATCGCGTTGCCTGCAATCGTCGCCATGGATCGGGCCAGGTACAGCCCGCCACCGGAGTCGGCACCGTTGCCCGTGATATTGTTGTTGGCGACCGTCGGCGAGGAGTAAATCAGGTACAGCCCGCCACCGGAGTAGGCGCCGTTACCCGTGATCGTGTTGTTCGCGATCGTCGCGGAGGAGCCTCGCAGGTACAGGCCGCCACCTCTGGAGGCGCTGTTGTCGGTAATCGTGTTGTTCTCGATCGTAGGGGAGGAGTCCCGCAGGTACAGCCCGCCGCCGTACGAGTAAGCGATGTTGCCCATGATCGTGTTGTTCGCGATCGTCGCGGAGGAGTTTCGCATGAACAGCCCCCCGCCGTCCGAGGCGCTGTTGCCCATGATAGTGTTGTTGACAATGGTCGGAGAGTATAAGTCAAGGTACAGCCCGCCGCCGTACGAGGCGTTGCCGTTAGTGATTGTGAAGCCGTCGATCCGGGTCGTCTCGGTCGCTCCGGGAGGCGATGTGACCACACTGCCGGTTTGATTGCCGTCGAGGATCGTCGGGTTGGCCGTCCAGTCGCGCTGGGTAAGCTCGGTCTCCGCGCCGGCGAAACCGCCGTAGACCTCAACCCCGCGCACGAGCGTGAAGTTGCCCACGTACCTGCCGGCCGCCACCCAGATCTGATCGCCGGAATGTGCGGCTGCCAGGGCGGTGTCCAGCAAGTTGTAGGCCGTGTCCCACGACAGCCCATCCCCGCTGGCCGGAGCGTCGTCATCGACGTGGATGACCGTTTGTGCACCGGCGACTGAGACAATCGAGCCTGCGAACCACACGAGCGTGGCAACGATCGCTTTCCTTGTGCATAGCATCTCGGCTCTCCATCCTAGAGTTGTACCTCTTGAGTTTATCACGTAAGTGCCAAGAGCACTGGCGGGCAAGCCGCCAGTGGCACCCGATGTAAGCAACACTGGTGGACAAGCCGCCAGTGGCACCCGGTGGCCGGTTCCAGTCACACTTTCAGATGGGTTCGTTTCGTAATCTTTTTTTCGTCGGGCTTGGTCCATGGAGGTCAAAAGGGGGCGTTGAGGTCGATGCCGGCGCCGACGGTTGGAGACGGATTCGGGCATGGCGGAAGCTCCTTTCTATATATAGAACGCGCCGGGTGATCGCTGAGGAGGTCGTATTTGAGCGATCGGCGGAGAAGTCGAATGCCGGTCTGCTGACGCGGCCTACCCTGCTGAGAGATGTCCGGGAGGATTCCCACGGATTCTCCTATTGTTACCGCTGTCACTCCTTGAGGAGCTAATCGCGGCGGGGCCACTAACGCTGACAGGCTAGCGGCCAGTGGCACGCGAGTCCGACCTTCTGGGGTAGACTCTCTTTAGTATATGCCGCCAAGGGCAGGAGAGGCAAGTTCGACTGACATTGCGCCGCTACCGGGTTCCTCAAGAACCCACGTGGCCAAGGGCAGTACGCAAGCACAACTTGAAATGTTGACCCACAGAAATCGGATTGTCGGGTCTGCTGATCAGACCTGCATACTTTCTTCACTGAATCATTCGCAGAAACAGAAGCCGCGCCGGCGAAGCTCGAGGATTGCCCGTTTGAGGAAGACCGCGACCGTGCCCGCGTAACATCCGAGGCAGTCGCTGATCTTCTGGAAGTTCGGGTTGCCTTCAACCGAATTCGACAGCCAGAGCCCAAGGACCGCTTTCTCCATCGGTGAAAGCGTCTGCACTGCCAACCACAGACGATCGTGGCTTTCAAGATCGACTAGCCTCGCGAGCGGGCTGCCTGACCGGTCTTCAATGCCTATCATCCCTATCCCCTCATTTACCCCGCACGTTGCCATACAGGCTTATATGCAGTCGCGGGCAGTAGCGGAAGCCGCGCTGCTTGCAGATGTCCACGATCCAGCGGCCGCGCTCGATCATCTCTTCCGGCGTGACGGCCTGAGGCATGAGCAGAACGTCGGACGTATTGTAGGAATCGAGCCGGGTCAGGAGAACGTCGATCTCGGCCAGGTCCTCAGGCTGCTCGACCACGAACTTGAGCTGGTAGTCGGGGAAGGTCATGAACCGCCGGATAACATCGAGGTTGATCCGGTTACGCTCGTGGGCTTCGGCGAGCCGGCCGCCGTCGCGCTCCCATGGCGTCGAGTTGCCCAGCTTCGGGCTGATGCCGGCCAGGTCGCAAACAACATCCTTCCAGACGGTGGCGGCCGTCTCGATTGTGACGTGATAGCCCCCGTCTTTCAGGCGGTGCGTCAGATCCTCGATGCCGGGTGCGATCATCGGCTCACCGCCGGTGACGACCACGTACTTCGTCGCAAAATCCGAAACGCGATCGAGGATGACGTCGGTCGTCAGGTCTTCGCCCTCCGGCGTCCACGATGCGTACGGGCTGTCGCACCAGGCGCAGCGGAGGTTACAACCGGCCGTACGGATGAACACGCTCGGCACGCCGGCCAGCTTCCCTTCACCCTGGATGCTGTAGAAAATCTCGCTGATCTTCATGGTGTTAACACTCGAATCCAGAATCCCTCGGCCACCTGTCTTGCCGCACAGGCGCACGGTAAAGCCCCGACATCCACAATCCGCTGCTTGGGGACAAGACACCCCGTGATTCGATCCGTCTTAGTACTACAACACTGAGAGCTCAGCACCACGGGAAGAGTTGCGGCACAAGAGATGCGGCACGTCCAGTCCCGGAGGGACGAAAGACAATAGCCCAGGGCGCAAGCCCTGGGACCACAGACGCCCCTGTTTGACTCCCAGCCCCGGAGGGGCGAAAGAACAAACGGTGAGGGCTCTGTCGCCCCTACCGGGGCTCGGGACGCGGGTGACACAACCCCAGGGCTTGCGCCCTGGGCTATTCTCTGCCGCCCCGGTGGGGCTCGGTCCTTCCGTGGTGATAGCACAACGTCCCACGCCTCTCGCAACTTGCCCTGTTTTCCAAGCATGCTCACAGCGCCACCAAATCCGATCTTAGCGTTGAAATATTAGAGCGTGTGTGAGGAAGTACCAAGTTGAACCGAGCCGCGACAATGAGGGAGCGCTTTTCGGTGGACGAAACCTGCCCGCTTCCTTACGTGCGCGGCTCGGATAAGGCCTTTCACAAACACGCTCATAGCGCCTCTTGGTACATCTCCTCGTTGAAGCCCACCAGCAGCGTATCGCCCACGCGTACAGTCGGGGCTCGGAGGTTACCCGTCCGGCCGAGCATAAGTGTCAGCAAGGTGTCATCATCCGGCCGATTATCTTCCATCACAAAGGTAGTGACCTTCCTGCCCTTGGCGATGGAAACCCGGGACGCCTCCCCGGCCAGCTTCAATGCCGCGTCACGACCCAACTGCGCCTTCGCGTCAACCGTCTCCTCTACCTCGATGCCGTTTGTGGCAAGAAACTCTTGCGCTTTGGCGCTCGATGTTCACCCATTCCGGTGGTAGTACCAGTCGATCGATTCAGCCATGACTCCAACCTCCCATGGTCCCGCACAACGACCGTGTGCTCCGTTTCGTTGTCGCATCACCCCTTGTGGGCGACGCGGGGTACTTATTGATCCCGAGCTGTCAGATGAAACCTACTCCCGGACGAGCGAAACGATCTGGCTCACCGACAGGTCGGCCAGCCTCTGAACAACGAGATCGGCCCCGTCGAACGCCTCGGCCCGATGATACAGCAACACGGCCACCGCACGAGCCCCGGCCGCCTTGGCCGCCTCAACACCCACCGGCGCATCCTCGATCACGACGCATCGCGACGGCCCGATCCCGAGCCGATCCGCCGCGGTCGTAAACACCTGCGGGTCGGGTTTGCCGCGTGTGACGTCGTCACCGCTTACCACGACCGAGATATGCTCCTTCACCCCCATGGACGAGAGCACCAGGTCGATGTTCTCCGCAGGCCCCGAAGATCCGACAGCCAGGGCCACACCGGCTTCATGCAGATTCCGCACCAGTTCCACGGCCCCCTGGATGATCGGCGGGTCGCACCGGATGATATCACGGTATAGCTCCTCCTTCCGGTCGGCGAGCTGTTGCATACGTGTCTCCGAGACCGGACCAAAGAGGATGGGGACGATGTCACGGTTCTGTCGCCCGAACGTCTCCGAGAATTGCTCCTCGGTCACGGTTCCGCCGCACTCCTCCGCGAGCAGTTGCCAGCTTCGCAGGTGCGGAGCGGCCGAGTCCACCAGGACACCGTCCATGTCAAAGATGACGCCGATCGATGAATCCATGGTCATGCCGTGTTTCTTCTCCCTGGATTGCGTCGCGTTGCTCACGCCAGCGTTCGTCAGACCCTTTCCGGAAGGGGCCACTGGGTGCACGTACTTGTCGGGACTTGTCCGCGATTCGGCGCCGGTGACGGTCGGGGAACCCCAGCGTCAGGGTCACGAACATACGCCGAAGGCGTTTCGCCCCACAGCCCAGGGTTGCAGCGAAGCGGCTACCCTGGGAACGTGAATATTGGCTCTCGAGTTCGACCCCATCGGGGTCGCGCCCGGCGGATGCCGAAATCCAATGATAAGTACGTAGCTTGCATGCTTTAGAACTCGTAAGGAAATTACTTCCGGTAAGGCCCGGAGGTATCCGTGCATGGAAGTCCGGGGGGCACCGAATTCCGGAAATAAAACTCTTACGAGTTCTCAGTCCCATACGAACCGCTCGTCAAACTCAATGTGGTGTTTGTGCAGCAATTCCCTCAGTTCATTTTGGGTGGAGAAGGTCAAATGGACATAGACTGCGGACAACGATTGAGGCATAGGAGATCGTTACCCTGCCGCAACCCCGTTGGGGTTGCTCTCTCATCTGTCGACTATCATCCCAGGGTAGCCGCTCCGC
>JAUXGE010000289.1 GCA_030622435.1 Planctomycetota bacterium | reverse complement strand
CCGCGGAAATCGCACTCTATCACGCCTTGGGACGCCTACCCGAGCCGGAACTCGCCCACGAATTCTGCTGAGGAGGCAGAAAAAAAGCCGGCACGAACCCGAAGGCTCGCGCCGGCTCAAGAGGTAACTTCATACTTGCGCCAAAGCCGGCCCATCGGTCGGCACGGCGCTGAATTACATACTAACCGTCGGTCGGATACGGATTGTCGATCCCGAGGTTCTCCCAGAAGCCGGCGTTGGCGTGGCAATCGTCGCACTGCAAAGCTTCCGTGGCGGGCGCCACCTCGTGATTGATGCTCAGGTACATAAGCGTGTTAACGAACTCGTACGTGCCACTGTATTCCTGGCCGGCGTAAGCTGCACCCTCTGCCACTGCCAGACCCCAATCGTACGAGACCCAGTAGGGATCAGGGCCGGGACCGGTTCCGAACAAGTGGGGCACGAGCATGCGATGATTGACCGGATCAGCATCAGCCGGCTGCCTGCCGACCATCTTCTTGAACGGATAGATCATCGCTCCCTCCGTCTCGGCCGTCGCCGTCGGAGCGCCCAGGACCACCGGATCTTCCTCCGTTCCGGCCTCGGTATACGTGTCACTGACGTTCACGACCTTCCGAGCCCACTCTCCGTCGAACCACAGGTACGTCGGTGTGACGTTCATATCCCAGACGAACTCGCCCTTCTTCTTGCTGTAGGTCAGTCGGTCGAACTGGAGCGGAATATCCGTACGGTCTTCGCCGGCCACCTCCCAGTCCCAAGAAACGGTGGTAGCCATCGTGCGGGAGAACGCCGGAATGTGGCATACCTGACAGGCCACGGCGTCCAAGTGAATGGCGAGCATCGGGCTTGCACTGTGCAGCTCAGCCTCGTTGTGGCAATCGGTGCAAGCCACCTCGCCTTCGTCACTGTGCAGCGCCGTGGTTCCTGCGATCTTGTGATTCTGCGCCGTGTGACATGCCTGGCAGGTGTAATCGAGCCCGCCCATGTGGACGTCCTGCTCCTGTGTCGGGTCATTCAGGTCGGTGGACAGGTCGCCGTGTTTGACGTTGTCATCGCCACCAGCGAAGAAGTGGCACAGCCCGCAGTTGGACCGCGAAGGCGTGCCGACATTGTACGCGACCTCGTTGAGTTCCGGCATCTCCGTTACAGGCACCACCTCTCCGTCAACCAAGAGCGACGCCGGACCACCGCCACCATCGGCACTCGCATGCTTGCGGTACGTGCCGGTCGTGTCGTGGCAAATCAGGCAATCGATGTTCTCGGGCGTGTTGAAGAACGTTTCCTCGTCGATCCCGGACTTCCAACCGTAACTGATGTGACACTGCGAGCAACGACCCTCGTTGCTGGAGATAGCCACTCAGTAATCGTTGACGAGGTCAACCTTCCCGTGTATCTCGCCCTCGAGACCTGCGATGTTGTCAACCGCCCCACCCCAGTTCCAGTGCGCACTCTCCATGATATCCGCACCATGATTGGAGTGGCAGGTCAGACAATCCTGAGTGCCCTGGTAGTTGGGATCGCCCAAACTCTCGAACTGAATCTCGTGGAAGGTTTTCTCCGTGGGGCCGTTACCTTCTTCACACACGCTGTTCACGCACTCCTCGCCCTCCGCACAGTCCGCGTCCGTCTCACACTCCACGCGCACCAGCGTGATATCACCTTCCGGAATCGTGATGAGAAGGTCGTCATCGATGACGATGGAGCGCGTTACGGTCCCCGTCAACGTGTTTTGGTCCGCCGAGAGAGTACCCTCAAAGACGACCTCCCCGGTATTGGTCGGGATCCGTAGGACGACATCGTTAACGTCCAACGTGGTTGTGGCACCGTCGATGTCGACCGTCACGGTGACGCCTTCCGCCGTGACCGCGAACACACCGGTGACCACGCCGAGCGCGTCAAACCGCACGAACGCGACACCCCCGCCCTCCGTCTCGGTCGTCCAGTCGCCCTCGAGAACCGCCGAAGCCGGGGGTGTGGGGGGCATCGGGCAGCCGATCATAAGCCAACAACTAGCCAGCAAGAGGACACCTCCGCCGACTGTCCGAACAGATTTTGGTTTGAACATATTTTGGATCTCCCTATCTAGCCACGGTTGCCCCGTGCGTTGACACGCAACCCGGCCGAGACCGCGCCTTCAGCCAAGTCGCAACGCTCAGATCTCAGTTTCCTGCACGATGTCTGAGGAATCGCCATTGAGCAGGATCACTTCTCGACGTCGGGGCCAATCGCGCTCGCTGGTACCGCGCTACAGCCCCTCGTCATGAACTCCCCAGCCGCCGTATGGCCTTGATCACCTCGAGCGGCACCGGGAGGACGCGATCGGTCCACCGATCGCTGGAATCGTCGCCCAGATAGGTCAAGAGGTCAATAGCTGTTTTCCCGGCTGTCGGGCCGGGGCCGGGTGGCCCGAATCCAGTCCGCCTGGTGGTCGTGCAGGGTCGATCTGGCAAAATCCGGCGATCCGGCGTCGTAGTATTGATCTCTTCGGCTTGGGGTGCGATGATACGCTGCTACACACAGACAAGAGGATTCTCATGGCCAAGGCCCGTCGACCAATTCGTATTCCCTCCAGGACCCTTCAGGAGGTAGCTCCGGTCCTCAGGGTTCTCGCCCATCCCAAACGCCTCCGAATCGTGGAGATTCTGCTGAACGAGTCGGTGTCGGTAAGGAAGCTGGCGTCGATGGTGAAGCTGGCACCGGCCGTGGTGAGCCAGCATCTCGGGCAGATGCGCTCCAACGGGATTGTCACTCCGCACCGCGAAGGGAAGCAGGTCTACTACAAGGTGATCAATCCAAACGCGGCAAACCTGATCGAGTGCATCAGGAGAAACGGCACCGGGTAATAGTACCTAACTCTTGCACCACGAGAAAGCTCACCCGACACCCCTCGCTGCCGACCCATCTCTTTCGCGGTGGTGGTGTAGGCCAGGTTGCTCATCCCCTTAGCGGCGTGGGAGCCGAACATCCCCCTCCGATTCCGCCGTCAGGTCCGAGTGTATAGGTACTCGTTAAGCTCGTCGATCGTGCTCTCCAGGACCTTGATCGTGTCCTGCTTGGCAGCAACCTCGGCGGCAATCATATCGCGCGAGGAAACCAGACCGCAGAGTCGGCCGTCCTCGACTACCGGAAGATGCCGGATCCCCTTGTCCATCATGACGGCGCGGCATTCTCTCAGTGGCGTTTCCTTGCGACAACATGCCACGGTTGCGGTCATCACGTCGGCGACGCTGGTCTCGGCGGGGTTAAGCCCGAGGGCCAAGACCCTGCGCAGAACATCGCGCTCTGTGAAGATGCCAACGGACTTGTCACCCTTGGTCACAACGAGTGCACCGATTCTCCGCTCACTCATCAGGTCTACCGCATCAGTCACGGTGGCAGCCACGTCCACCGTAGTAACGTCATGCCCCTTGGTATCGAGAACACTCTGAACCGTCTCCATATTGATCCTCCCATCCGAAATGTTGGAAATCGCCAATCATAATCCCCAGAGCAGACGGACGGTGTCGCCAGCCCACCGACACCGCCGTAATCGTCAACAGGGCTACTCCGCTGAATATAGAGCGCGGTCTGTTTGCGGTCCAGCCGACCCGGCCGACCTTTCAGGAGGTGCCGCTACGTCTTGAGCGGTGGATCGGTGGGGCAAAGCGCCCCCCCCCGTCGAATGCGACGCAAATGTTACGGCGGTAGGAGTCGGATCAACGTTTCGCGATCGGCTTGGATGTCCGGAATCGGCTGCTGAGAGTTCGTTCGACGGATGATGTATGGGCCACGGTAATCGAGCGATTCGAGCCGGCCGATCACGCCGATCAGATCTACCGCACCCTCGCCAAGGGGCGTCTCATGGCCCATCCCTCCGGGCTGGGCTACCGTACCGTCGCGGGCGTGCATCAACACGATGTTTTCGGGGAACCGATCGATCAACGCCAACGGGTTCACGCCGTGCATCACCATGGCACCGGGATCGAGACCGATCCCGATCGACGGGCACCGAAGCTCGTCGAACAGCCGTTCCACTCGCTCAACGTTGTCGCTGGAGGGTCTTAATGCATAAACCACATCCAGCGCGTCAGCGGTCTCCCCAATGAGCTTCAGCGCTTGGATCGCCGTGGGAGACGGATCGCCAGTCTCCGGGTGCGTCAGACCCAACACTGAGGCCGTCACCAACCGAACGTTCAGATCAGCCGCCATTTCGAGAACGCGACGCGTCCGATCCACATGCTCATCCACAGATCCGGGGTCCGTCAAGCGTAGGCCCGCGAAATCCGCCGCCAGCGCACCAATACGCAAACCCAGCCCCTGTACGAAATGCGTCAGATGTCGCCGCCCGCTGGAGGTAAGCTTCGCGGGATCCAGCTCACCGGACGACGCCGGCAATTCCACCACGTCGAACCGCAGTTCGGAGGCCTTGCGCAACGCCTCCTTGGTTCTCAGGTGTAAGTCGCTGATATCAACACCGAGCCCCGCTCTCGCCATGGGAAACCACCGTTGCAAACACTTGCTGAATCCCCGTACGATCACGACGAGTTTAGCGATTCACGACCGCCTGCCAAGCGTGAGCCATGCACCCCGAGCGGACTCGCCCTGTTCGACCGCACACCGAACCCCGAGAGCAAACTACCAACCCTCACGGAGCGCTGGTCATCGAGCTGCTACGCAACCCATTCGTGTAATCAGACCCCGGTCTGCCTGCACATCCGAACCCTCACGTAACCTACGTGCGAATGGAAAGGCTCCGGAACGATCTCACGCCATGATATGCTCGATACACGCATGGGCGTGACCCGGCCTAAACCCACACCCGGACATTCAGAATGTGCGCGTCGTTTCCGCTGGGTATCCGAACCGCCCATTGTGCGGTCATCACGTCACAACCGGCGGAGGACACCGATCACGATACCCTGAATGTCCACTTCGCGGGTGTAGATCGGCTTGTACTTCTTGTTGGCCGGTTGAAGTCGGATCCGCTTCTTCTCCTTGTAGAAGCGCTTCAGCGTGGCGTCGTTGTCGATCAGCGCGACGACGGTGTCACCGTTTCTGGGATTCGAGCGTCGCTCGTAGACGACCCAATCTCCGTCGCGAATCTGGTCGTCGATCATGCTGTCACCCTCGACGGTGAGAATGCCCACCGGGTGGCGGCTGGTAAAAACATCTTCCAGATCGACGTAATCGGAGGTCTCGACGGCCTCGATGGGCCGACCGGCCGCGATCCGACCCAGGATCGGGATCAACGTCGGTCGGTCGTCAGGCAACTGCACCTTGGGCGTCAGGTCCAAAGAGCGAGCCCTGTTCGAACGTCGAGTGAGCATGCCCTTTTTGACCAGGGTTTCGACGTGCTCGAACACGGTGATCTTGCTGATGCCGAGTTCGTCGGCCATCTCCTGCAAGGTCGGGGAATAGCCAAGGTTCCGGCGCGCGTCCCGGACGAAGGTGAGAATCTCGAGCTGGCGCGGAGTCAGACAACGCGTCTCGTCGGTACTTTTCATTTTTCGTTTGGACATCTTTCGTCTCCACGAAGCGGCCCAGGCCAAGCGGCCCCATTACCACGGGCGGGACTCCACCGGATACCGCGAGCGATCGCAGACGATTAAGCCGATGCGTCTCCCTTCTGGCGGCGCTCAGAAGCCCCGCGAGACGGGACCACCAGAGCATGAGGCCGCGCGGGCTGCCCGCCAACGACATCGGGCGAGACTGGAGGTTGACGCGACGAAGCGGAGCGGAGCGACCCCCTTTGAAAAGGATCGGCCCCGGGAGCCACGCGGTCCGATAATCGCCCCCGGGACCGAAAACGCACAATGGCAGCTCATCATCCGCGGTCCGCCTGCGTCCAAAACCACTCTCACCTACGCCGGGCATCCGTGTCCCCTGAAGGGTGTTGTGTACCATCCGTGGCCACCTGTTCACATTTTGTTCGGTCAACACCATATCCAAACGAAACCCAAACGTCAAGGGCTTTCTCATTTTTTTTGATTTTCCATGTCGGAACCACACACACCGTAGATCCGGCGGTCGCTTCCACCCCAACTCCAAGATGTTGTGGTATCGGATGCGGGCGGCTCCCGCGCTTATGCGAATCAGGCGCGTTGTGGGCGCATTTCTTGCCTGGTTCGCACGCGCGTCCTTCAAACGTAACTGAATCTCTAGTTATCTCCGGTCACTAACTCCTGGTAACACATGGGTTTACCCGTTACAGCCGCGACGAGGAGTCGATCGAAGAGGGTCGCCTCCATCCACCGGCGATTCGCT
>JAUXGE010000047.1 GCA_030622435.1 Planctomycetota bacterium | reverse complement strand
GTTGGGGACACCGATAAACCCGTCACCGTCGATGTCGAACCCGGGCATTCTCCATGCATACAGGATCGCCCAGATGTGCACATCCGGAATGAACTCGTCAGTGGACGAGGGCTTCAGAACTTGCTGCCAGCCCAGCCCGACCTTTCCAACACCGTAATTGGAGTCGTAGGACGCCAAGAGGTCAGCCGGATCCTGCGGGGAGTACAGTTCCACCCCATCACCCGGATCGCCCAGAAGGAAGAACTCGTCGGGGGGGCGCATCGCCGGAACGTCCGGATCGATGGTCAGCGTCCACAATCGTACGTCCGTCGTTCGCCACAGACCGTTGCCGTCCCAATCCGCCCCGAGAAGATCCTCGATCGCCGACTCAGGCACAATGCCCTCATCGAGAAGATCCTCCCGGAAGAGTCCCAGCAGCTCTCGCAAGTTCGCCGGATTGTCTATCACCTGGAAGCTCGACAGATCGGGCGCCTCCGCCGGCAGCAGATCGTTGCCCATGTCCATGCCGTTGCCGAGCCCGTCCTGGTCTATGTCTGGATTGTCCTCGGCCTGGTAGCGAACGATGATACTATCGGCGATTCCGAAAGCGCGCGGGTTGATGAGCGGGTCACGATCCTTGCCATCGAGGATTCCGTCTCCGTCCGTGTCGGGGTTCGTGGGGTCGGTGAAGACGAAACCGTCGAAATCGTGGAGCAGAAGGAACCCCTCCACATCGACAATCTCATTCGAGCCATCGATCGGGTACTCCCCCGGGCTCGGCAACCCGTCTTGATTGGTATCCATCCACTCGGCGGCATCGAGCATGCCGTTGCGGTTGTCATCTATGAACATCAGGCCGAACACTTCGATGAAATCACTGAGGCCGTCCTGGTCCGTGTCTGCCTGCAGGGCATCTGTGGCGACAGGGCGCCTCGAGAAGATCGGCGTGGGCGGCGTTCCCGGCACGATGGGCGATGGTGCGGGGAAGAACACGACACGATCCTCGACAAGCTCACTCGTCTCGACTCCTCCAAGCTCCCAGTTATCGGGAAGTCCATCGCCGTCCGTGTCCGGTGCGCTGTCCGCGACATCGTCGTCGTCGATGTCGAGCCGACTCAGCACGTTGGCAACCGACAGGTTCGGGTAGAGCAGCTTGCACCCCGTTGTCCCTGCATCAACCACGTTCCCGTCCTGGTCTACCTGATCGAGTTCGAACCCGAGCAGGCCGTCAAGCCCACTCAGGATGTCATTGGAGATCACGGTCAACTCCGGACCTGGAACGGATAGCGCGCACTCGGAGGTGTCGGGAAGGGTATCCTGAGCAATCGCGCTTACTGTCATCAGCATAATGCATGCGATCGTCTGCAGGAGTATTCTTGAGCATCGTCTCATAAGTTGGATCCTTTCCTTGCTGCTGGCTCCTGATAGGAACGGCACCGGCATCGAACCACTGTCTCGTCCGTCCCCGTGCCGGAACAAGACATGATCGTCTCAGCCGCCGAACCGGACGTCAAGTGGGTATCGGATGAGTTGAACGGACGCACCGCTCCGTGGTCGCCCCTCTGGATTTCGAAACACACCGGTCATACCCGTGCAGGATGGGCCGGCCGATCCATGAACACAACAGGCGGACGGCACCGACCCATCCCCATAAGGTTCGGGTCGGTACCGCCGCCGGACTAGTCGAAACATCGGCGGCTGGACTTTGTGCCGCCGCGTGAAACGCCCCAGGGCCTACAGATTCTCGCACACGCCGGCCTGGCACTCACAGTCGGGGGGGCCAAGCGGGCAGGTCGTGCAAGACGTCCCATCGGGTGCGGCGGACCAGTCCAGCTGATCCTGCAAGACATCGCACTGCTGGCACTCGTCCGCCGGATCGGGATCGAGGTCCAGGTAGCACACGCCCACGATGAGGCAGCTCCCGGCGTCGAGGTCAAAGTCGCAAGAGTCGACTCCGTCGTCGCAGGTGTCCGTCGTACACGTCAGGGTATCGTCGCAGTCCACAACCGTGCCGGGCAGGCAGTCGAGTGCGACGTCACACGTCTCGTCCCCGTCGCAGTACAGCCCGTTGTCACAGTTGGCGTCATTGGCCACAAACTCGCACGTGTTCGTTCCCCCGTTGCAGGAGTCATCCGTACACGTGACTCCATCGTCGCAGTCGCCGGCAACCAGGCATTCCACGCACGCATCAGTGACCTCGTCGCAGAGGTCGGGTGGCACGCACGGGTCCCCTGAGTGCACCGAGCAGGTGCCGAATCCGCACGAGTCCGTCCCGTTGCAGAAGAGCCCGTCGTCGCACGAAAGCGCGTTCGGAACATTCAGGCACACCCCACCCGCGCATGCATCGGTCGTGCAAACCTCGCTATCATCACAATCGGCGGCCGTCAGGCACTCCACACACGCATCGTCCGTCTCGCTGCAGATGTCCGGTGCCACACAGGGGTCCCCTGTGTGAACCGAGCACGAACCTCCGGAGCACTCGTCCGTTCCGTTGCAGTACACCCCGTCATCGCACGGGGCCGTGTTGTCTGTCCACAGGCACACACCCCCGACACAGGAGTCATCCGTGCACACCTCACCGTCGTCGCAGTCGGGGTCGACGAAGCAATCGACGCACGCGTCGCCCACCTCGTCACAGATCTGGCCGCCACAGGGGTCGCCGGTGTGCACGGAGCACGCACCGCCGAGGCACGAGTCCGCACCGTTGCAGAACAGACCGTCATCACACGGATTCGTGTTACCTGTGTAGACGCATGAACCGGCCACACACCGGTCTTTAGTGCAGACGTTCCCGTCGTCGCAGTCCGCGTGCCCCGAACACTCATCACAGGAATCGTCCGACTCATTGCAGGTGTCCGGAGCGATGCATGGATCCCCGGCGTGCACGGAGCACGTACCGAGGTTGCACGTGTCCGTCCCGTTGCAGAAGAGTCCGTCGTCGCACGGAAGCACGTTCGGGACATTCAGGCACACCCCACCCGCGCACGTGTCGGCTGTGCAGACCTCGCTATCGTCACAGTCGGCGCCCGTCAGGCACGCTACACAGGCGTCCGTTGCCTCGTCGCACACATCCGGGGCCACGCACGGGGTGCCGGCGTGGGCCGAGCAGCCTCCCGCGGCACACGTGTCCGTGCCGTTACAGAACAGACCGTCGTCGCATGCACTCGCATTGTCCGTGTAGACGCACGAACCGAGCGAACAATCGTCGTCCGTGCAGACATTCGCATCATCGCAGTCGGCGTCTGCCAGGCACTCGACACAGGCATCGAGGGCTTCGGCGCACAGTTCCGGAGCCGTACACGGGTCGACACTGCCCACGCAGGTACCGTTGTCGCAGACGTCCGTGGCCGTGCAGAAAAAGCCGTCGTCACACGTGTTCGTGTCGTCGGCCGCATTGACGCAACCCGAGCCGGGATCGCACGAATCGTCCGTGCAGGGGTTACCGTCGTTGCAGTTGATCAACGGACCGCCCACGCACCCACCGCCCGAGCATACGTCGCCCGACGTGCACGCATCGCCGTCGTTGCAAGGGTTCGTGTTGGCGATGTGCTGGCAGCCACCGGAGGACTCGCAGACGTCAATGGTGCACGGATTCCCGTCGTCACACGTGCGGGTCGTCCCGGCGCACACGCCGTTGGCGCACATGTCACCCGTCGTGCAGGCGTTGCCGTCGTCGCACGACCTGGTGGCCGCCGTATGACCACACGCTCCGAGGCTGCACGTATCAGTTGTGCACACGTTCGCGTCGTCGCAGAAACTCGTGGCGATCGTCCTGATGACGACGTTCGTCTGGTCGCTGCTTCCGCCGGGTTCCGAAACGCTCACACGAATCGTCCGGGTCACCGCAGCGCTCGCCGGCGCCTCGTACGTAGCCGTGGCGCCGCTGGCCGTCAGAGTCTCACCCGGGCGCGAGTCGCCGACCAGTTCGAACTTGAACGTATTCTCACCCGTTCCGCCGGTGGCGGATGCAGAGATTGTCGTCTCCTCTCCGGCGCACAGATCGGGATGATCAGCCGCAGCCGCGAGCGACACTGCACCCGTGCCCTGGGAGAGGACATCCACCGTGACCTCTCGCTGGACGGCCGGCCCCGCAGCGTCCACAACGGTGACCTGGAACGTAACGCTCCCGGACGCCGGCGGCGCATCGTAGACGACCTCGGCGATCGTTTCGGAGGGGTCTTCATCGAGCGTCACATTTCCGCTGCGCAAACGAAGCGCGGCCATACGCTCCTCCAGCGCAACCTGCGGCGGCGGCGAGACGTTCTCGACCACGCGCCAGGTCACGCAATAGGGTCTGCCGTTCGTGTCGTCAGCGGGCTCGATCGCTCCGGACCGCACCGTGCAATCACCGCCCTCCCCGCCGAACGGCTTGCCGGCCGATACGACGGCCTTAATGCGCTTTCCACTTGATGGCTGCATACTCGTCCCCTCGATGGCAGCCAGCGAGACCATCAGCGGCGCCTCAGGCCTTTGGACGTCGATCGAAATGTCCCGCGTAATCGATTCGCCTGCGCATTCCGCGACATCGGTAACGGGAGCGTCACCAATACAGAACGGGGTCTGTCCACCAACGTCAGTTAAAGGCTCCCCATCCTCACCCACGCAGACTTCGCAGATCCATTCGGTGATCTTGACGGTGACGCGGACCTCTGTCCCTTCGGCACCCGGATCACCCGTCACGCCTACGATGTTCAGCACCGCCTCCATGGCCGGTTCCGTGACCACCAGTGGTGTGTTCTCACCGATCTCGAGGAGGTCATCCGGATCAAGCGACCACACGTACGTGGCATCGAGGTTAGTAGCTACGCCAAGAGTCGCACGCCCGGCATCCACGTCGCCCCTAATCAGCACGCTTCGATCTGCGGAAAGAAACGCGGTGAACGCGGGAATCGGCTGCGGCGGCGGATCCTCGTCGAGGACACGGTCCGGCAGTTCGGGTGGAGGGAAACACGCCGTCAAACCGAACAGGCACGTCAACGCCAGAATGGCGAGGACGGCCAGCAGCTTGACCGCGCTGGAAGAACGAATATGGCTGTGGGCGTTTCTCATCTTACAAACCTTGCCTTTCATAACACACTTACCCCCTCGAACGTCATATGACCCCGTGGCATCCTTGCGATGTGGAGCTATCCGCCGCCATCCGTGGACAGCGAGCCGTTGGATTCTAGCCGGCAAATCAGCCCGGGCCTAGGCGCACCAGTAACTCCGCCGCCCGATTGACCGTCAGAGCGCCTGTGCCCGATGCGCTCGTCGCAGGGTTGCCGATAATCCTCGAGCGCCTGAATCGCTGCCCGGCGATGACCGTACCCGGAACGCCCGATTCAACGAGTGTTTGTGCCGGGCTAAGCGACGAACGCACTGCAGTAGTTATTGCTCGTGGAGCCGATGTCGCAGCTACCGGACGAGGCTGATCGAAAGCCAACGCAGGCTCGAACTCCCCACCCAGAACACCCGGCGCGGCCCTCGCCGCGCCACGCACCGGAATGAAGTCGCCCTTCTCCGCTTCCTGGAGCCACCGGTAACTCGCAGTCAGCGCAAACGAACTGACCTGCTGGCGAAGTCCGGCCGGAACCACAACGTCTGCTTGCTCGTCTGCAACCGGTTGCGGTACACCTCGCATCGACACACGCTGCCCTTTTGGCAGCGGGACACCGGTACGATCCACCGGCGCACCCGAATCGCCGATCAAAACGGCCGCGGGGACCGCCCCGGCAAACACAATCGCATCGCCGCTCCGCACGGCGAAAGTGACGCCACCGGGACCAGCCTCGACATACAAAGACGCCCGCTGCGAAAGGACATAGCCGGCTTCGTCCGGGGCGTCCGCCTCCCCGGCAATGAGCAGCCATCGTTCGCTTTCAATTCTGCGAACCACCGACGCCCGCCCCGAAGCCAGTGTCAGCAGCAACTCGACGCCGGCGTCAGGCACCACAGGCTCCTCCACACGCAACTCAGAGGAGCCCTCGAGGTAGATCACGGCACCGTAGGCCGGCAGTGTCAAGACGGCCGTTGAATCCGGGCCCGTACGGACTGCCTGCCCGGGTCCGATCCTGTTCTCGTCAAAAGAGAACAACTCGGGAATCAGAAACGTATCCTCGGCCTCAACACGCACCACTTCGCCCTGCCCCCCCACCATCGTGACGTAGGCTGCAAGGTCCGCATAATCGGGCTGTGCCGAGGCCGCTGTGCACATTCCCGCCACAACTGCCGCGACCCCGATCAGGACGCACGGTTCGATGATAGTGGAACGGCTTGACCGCACGGCAGTCTCCTTAGTTGAATGCAAACGCCACACTCACCCCGCACACGAATCGGTCGTACTCGAAAATCGCCTGTCCCAGGCGGTCCACCGTGTTGCTGTCATCATCCGTCCAGGTCAAGTGCGTCCGCAAAGTCATGAGCAGCCGATCGAAAGCCGGCGTGTACCGGTTTCGCTGTTCACCCGGGCGTAGGACGAACGTCCTGGACAGTGCCAGACCATACTCCTGGATGAAATCCCGCCTTTTTCTCCGATGATAATCCACCAGGCTCCCGGCCGGGTAACATTCCCATTCGAACACACTGGATGCATCCAGCCGGACTCCCCACGGCAGTGGCAGCTCGACACCCAGCAGCAACGCCGCCGACTTCCGATCGAACTCGTCGCCTTCGGTCGCATCCTGAGAGTAGCTGACACCCACATAGGGAGTCAGATACCGGTTGGGGTAATCCGGATCGTCCTGCTGCAACGCCTTATCAGCGGGCATTCCCCACGGTTCCCAGCCGTACCCCTCATAAACCGCCGTCATCTCTTTCATCTTGAGCCGATGTAGCACGCCGATGGTCAGGTAATCACCATCCCGGTTGAATCGACTGTCGTACAACGGCTCGAAATAATCTCGAAACTGGTACGTAAAGAACACGTCTATCTCCCCGCGCTGATCCGCCGTGTAGATGCGCAAGCTCGGCGTTATGGCGTGCGACTCCAAGAAGCGCGATCTGCCGAGCAGCGTGTAATCGAAATCGTATTGCAGCGCCAGATAGATCGGCCCGAACTTGTCACCCTCGCCAAACGCCTCGTGCTGGATAGCAACACTTCCCCCATACGTCTGCTGATCGAACTCGTGGACGTCAACGTTCCACAGTTGCGACGTGCGTAACTGAAACCCCAGTGTCACGCGTTCGTCAACGTCCCAAGTATAGTCGATCGCTGCCCCGGCAGTAAAGCCGAAGTCGCGTTTTCGTGAGATGTCCCTCGGCAGGCCCGTGTTTTCACCGAGGAGAACGACGTTCGTGTCATAACGCGTCCCGGCATACACTGACAAGGTCACGTCATTTCGAGGTATGGCCGCGCCTCGTGAAGCGCGCAGTTCATCGATGGATTCGCGTTGTCGCCACACCAGGTCAGGTATTATGGAACTGGGATCACCGATCCCGGCATCGAGTTCGGCCGCCTGTGCCAGACGCTCGAGGGCCTTGCCGAGTTCCCGGTCCCGGACCGCGGTGTCGGTCTCGGCGGACGCAGCCGAGGGAATAATGAGCCCGAGGTACAATGAAGCGTAACTGCGCCATCCATCTTCAGCAGTTTCGTCGTCCGCTAACGCCACCATGAGGCGTTCGGCCTCCCGAAGGTTCTCGATACCGGCCTCGTCGAGTTGCCTCGCCTCCGCGTCGGCGCGCAACGGAACGCCCAGCCTATAACGAATCACTCCCAGGAAGAACATGGTGCGAACCCTATCGCGTTCCTCCAGGGGCTCGCCAAGCAGAGCCTCGAGAATCTCCACCGCCGCCCGCAAACGCTGGGCCTCCGCCTCGCGAAGGGCTTCGATCGGACCGCTCGCATCGTTCGGGGCAATGAACCCGCGTGCAACGTCCCGAGCCTCCTCCGCATCGATCCGACCCACCTTTGCGTTAGCCACCACATCGAGCAGATGGATGACGGTCTGAGGTTCGTCGAGCAGATCGACAAGAGAGCGAAGGTCCGAAAGCATGAACGTGTAATGCTCTCGCTCGAGGCGAGCGGCGGTCAGGGATCGGCCCGCGGCATCGCTCCTACCGTCCTCGAGATCCTGATTCGCCTTGCCCTTCTCTCTCTCGATCCGTGCGAGAAGTCTGTCATACTGAGCACACCGCGCCTCGGCGATTCTCCGCTCAGCCGGTGGGTTGGTCTCATCCGACAGCACGGCGCCGGCCGCCTCCCGATCAGCCCTCACTCGCTCGACCCCATCCGGCTCGGCACGCACATCCAGAATCTCGCTGAGAGTTCTGACCGTGTTCTGGTGATTCCTCTTCTCATCATTAAGCAGCAAGGCGATACGCCCGTGCGTCAGGGCACGAAACAGCATGGCAGAAGTGTTTCCCGGCTCCTGTTCCAGGACTGCAGTGAAACGGGCGACCGCTATGTCGAGGGTATCCTTGTCCTCCACACCATCGAGGTAGTAATAGATGCCCTCGTTCAAGGTGATAACGGTGTCAGGCGATGAGTCATTCTGAGCTGCAGCGAGAAGGGGGATTGAACCGACCACCCAAACGCCGAGGATCGACACGCGGAGTCGCTGCATCGTGATTACCCTTCCTGGTCGCGCCGCTGGAACGAGCACGCTCGGTGACCGCACATGCCAGGCGTACTACGGTTCGCTATCCGCCGTTGCCAAAGCCACATCGACGATGGCTGCCTCCAACGCCGTGGCCACCGTACTGACGCCCGTCCGGATCAACGCCGATGTGAGGAAATCCTGCATCTGCAAGGTCGTAATGCCGCACGGACCGGCAAACAGACAGCCACCGGCAAGGACGGCTCCCAGCAGGCGCCGTCGCCACGTTCCCATCTTCATGGCTCAGTCCTTTGGATGATGATATCGTACCCGGTCGACGGATTCGATGCGGCTATATGGAGGCCGCAAGGTTGTCCAGCAGGAAGATCGCCAATTCCGAGGCAAAAGACAGCGCCGCTCGAACCGTCAGGTCCGGATCGATGATGGTCTGGTCGACCACGCTGCACCCCTGGAACAGACAACCGCCGGCCAGACCCAACCACAAACCGACCCGGTGAACACGGTTCTTCATGAGTCCTTCGCCCATCACATGCTCGCGATCGACACGCCGGCGCAATCGTGGCCGCACCCGATTGATTGCGCCCTTTCAATCTCTCAATCGTGCCGGCCGGATACTTCGACCTGTTCGCCGCACACCGGCCGACACCCCGAACAGACTGCGGGCGGCACTCTAGAGTCGCTATGCGCCAATGTCAAGGGAAAGGACGGCGTGGCCGAAGTGTTTTGTTTTTCTGTAGTTACGGCCGCTGAGAATCTCGACCTGCGGAATCGCCGGCGGGTGGCAACCCCTTGGCATAAATGTCGCAATCACTCCGTGTCCCTCCACAATGCGAACTCTGGATTATTGGCGAAATGGGGTGTCTTGTACTCCCCCCAATCGAATCCCTGGCAGCTTGGTGAACCAGTCGGCTTCGCTCCTTATGCGAACCACGACATACACCGAATAGGCAAGGATGAAGGATGAAAGCAGAAGGCTGAAAAACTGGGAAACCACTGCTGTCCATCGTCCTTCATCCTTTCCGATGGGCAAGAGATGGGCAAGAATCGAGAGCTTCTCAAACACCATCTTAGAACCCAGACACTGGGCAAACCCATCATGGTGCGGCGGCCTGAGCGGAACGGATGGCCTGGTCGAGGGCGGTTACGGCCCAGGCACGGGCGCCGCGTAGCTGCACGAAGGATCCCCTAGCGTCCGATAATGTTCTCACCAACACATAATCACAGGCCCAATCGCCTTCCCGAAGGGCAGCCAACGATGCCCACTCAACGTCGCTGTCATCCAACTGCGTGTTCAAATCCACTGCCTCCAGGAAGGACCGTCGGGATTGGAAAGTCAGCTCGGGAAGGTCTGCGAGTGACAGTCGATCATCGTGGGCGACTGCGACGCCGAGATGCTTGCCGAACGTGCCCGCGTTCTCGGCTGCGACGGCCTCCGGTACCAGATCCATCACTTTGTCGAACAGGACGCCACCCAGTTGGTCCGTCAGCTCCGAGGATGATGCGCCATAGAACTGTTCGGTGCTGCAAACGCGGATCAGAAACGGCCCCTCCTGGACTGTTTCGCCCGGGAAGGACACGCCACGGCGTTTCACGCTCCAGGCGACAGCGAAGGTCCAGCGCGGCCCGGAAAAGAACTCGATCAGGACCGACGGCTCCACACGGCGTTTGGGTCTGGAGAAGCTGCGTTTGAGCTGACGCTGCCGGTCCTCCGAGAACTGCGCGAGGTGCTGTCCTCGTCGAGCGGCAGCGGCCGCACTCCCTTTAACGAGCCAAATATCCTGAAGCAGCGCGTAGGCACGATCGAGGTCGATCGACACCTGATCGAGACCACCCAACTCCTGTTCCAGCGTCTGCTCCACGGCCTCGCGGGCGGGCAGAATCCGGAGTGTTCGTTCCAGTTGACGAGCCTCAGCCAACGTAAAAAGCAATCCACTTGCGACGGCCCCGGCATCCGTCCAACGCTCCACAACTCGTAGCGGATCGGTGTTGTCGATCGTCAGCTCCAGCAAACACCTGGGTACGGCGTCTTGCTTGGCCGCCGTCAGATCCTCGAGCGCCACATTCAGGCCGGCTATCAGCTCCGCACCGATCGGACTGAGAAGCTCTTCCTCCGGGAGCAACGCGGGCTTCACACCGAACTCTACCCGCACGGCCAAGCGAAGGCTCGGCTCTTGCGTTTCCGCACGAGCGAATGCTTCAACGTCCAAGCCATTCAAGACCGGCATCGTGTCGTCAAGGAGTTCAACCCTGGGGATGACACGCTGGGGGGGGGATTCCGAACCAAGGTAATCCGTCAACGGGGTCAGCCCAGCTCCGGCAGTATCAGCTACGGCCTCGGTCAAATCACGCGACAGAGCCCGCAGTCCTTCCGGATCGTCCAGGTAGAGCGGTCCCCGCATGAGTTCGGCATATCGCTCGATGACAGGCCAATAATCTGGTCGCGCCAGGGTGGGCTCGTCGCCGCTGATATCGGCCTGTAGAGGTAACAACAGCCCGTCGCCTTCACCGGATGCCTGCCAGGGAGGTGCGAGCCCAAGTGTCCAGGTACCTTCCGGTTGCGGCTCGCCAATCTCCTGGAGTGGCGGGATGGCGCGATCGGGCCATGCTGGACGAAGCCAGTGGTTCTGCCTCGTGACGGCCTGGTCGATTGCATCGAGAAGGTTGGCGGCTCGCGACAGCCCATCGACCACATCCTGCCGCGGGTCCGAGGCGAAGAGCAGACGATCGCGATCCCATTGGAACTCAACCCGGCGAGGAATCAGCCTCGACCTATGCAGGGTAAGCACGACCTGTGAGGCCGGACTCGAGAGAGTCTCGACCTCTGAATCGACCCGTGCGCCCGAATCTGCAACATCGCGAGTGGCCTGCCGCCAGTGGTCGTTGAGCGATTGGCTTTGCCTTTCTAGGAGCGTTTCACGGATCCGAGCGGCAAGAACACCTGCGACCTCCGACTCCGCCGCGCCGATCGCACCATTTGCGGCAACCAGGTCCGTCGTCATTCGAGCGAGATCGATGGACTCGGAATCGCGGGCTACGGGTGTTTCATCCGGCGGCTCTCCCGGATTGTAGACAGCGTCGATGCCGACCCCGGTGGACAGCCACGCTGTGCGACCGGCGTTCAAGCCCCACTCCGTGCCGGGCTCGACCCGAACGCGAATGCGGTCCGCGTTGATGAAAGGATCGTTCACCAAGGCAGCCGACAGGTCCTGTTGCATGCTACGCGTGAACGTCGCAGCGGACTCATTGAGCAACGTCTCGACCGCGCCAACCGCGCCCTCGAGGGCCGAACTATCCTCCGCAGACAATGGAGAATCCTGCGGATTCAGCCTGAGCGTGAGCGAGCGCCGGGGCTCCGCGAGGCCGGGAAGCAAACACTTCACGATGAGAAGATCCTGCTGTGGGCTGTCCTCCTCGGTGATCAGTGTCTCGATATGGGCGACCAGATGCGGCGATTGGGACAGGATCGTGCCAACGGCAGCGACGGCCTCACTGGATGGTCGCAGATCAGTCGCCGGCGGCTCTTGCTCACCCGATCCCGGCGAGCGACCGTCCTCAGAGCCTTCATCCGTCACGGGCGTCTCGCCGGGCTCCGTCGTCGATCCGGGCTGCTCCTCCCCGCCGCCCGGCGCCGTCTCCCCTTCTCGCCCGGGCTCGTCGGGTTCCCTACCGTCCGGATCCTGCTGCCCGTCGTCTTCCGTTTCAGGAGGCCGCGAGTCTATTACCGGACCCGCATTATCATTTGGCACCACATCGCCTGTCCTATCATCCAGCACAACGCGTTCGGTGTCACCGACGCCCGTCGACGTTTCATTCCGTCCTGACCTGATCGACTGAATGATCGGGATAGAAACTGCCAACACGAAAACCACAGCGACCGCTGTCAAAGCGAAGGCTTTGGCCGGAATCTTTCGGAGCGGCCCCTCGGCTTTGGAACCCTTTTCGCGCTTGTCTGCTTCGGCGGCAACTCGCGGACGGCTGGGACGAGCCGGCGCAGGCGGACCTTCGCCCAACACTCCCTCCAGCTTCGTATGCAAATCGTATTGAAACTCGAAATCGAAGGAGTCGGGATTCCATCTTGCCGTCAAAGTAAGCCGGTCACGCCGCTTGGGTCGCAGCTCGAACCGGACCTCGTCTACGGGCTCTTTTATTTTCCTGGTCAATGCAACCAGTTTAACCTTGGCTGGTGCAGCCTTGGCCTGGACCTTCAGGTCGCGATGAAGATCGGAGTACCGCTGATTCTGCCGGGCAACGAGGATTCCATTCATGCGCGTCCCGGCCTGTGCAAGGCTGTCAACAATGACGACTTCGCCTACCTTTGGACACACCACTGAGAAATCCAAGAGCGTCTGCCGCTCCTGCTCGCCCGGTGCGTCGATCGTCAAGCGACACGGCAGTGTCAGCGACGCGGGGACGTTTGTCGGATCAAAGCGCGGCGGCGGGTCAACCTCAACAGTCAGGTGAGAGGCGTGACGCTCGAGGTTCACTGCAACATCCAGCACCTTCGACGGCACGAGGCTTTGAGCCTGCCGGTGAACCAGATCGACCGCATACCCCGACACGCCCGCCGGATCGGCATAGGCCCACGTCAGCGTGTTCGAGTTCCACGCGAGGGCGACTTCGACCTGGACGGATCGATCGGCTTTACCTAGCAGATGAAGCGCGGCTGAGGTCTCCCGGACGGGGCCGTCGAGCTTGACCGTCATCTCGGCCTTCGGGAACAGCCCCGCTTGCCAGGGCTTGACGAGTTCGGGGGCGCGCGACACCTGGCGGTCTCGGATGACCTTCGTCAATGCGTCGCACAGCGTCTGCCGGACGGCACCGTCGTCATCACAAAGCCTCGGCGGTTCCTCATCCAAGCGGAAACCAAACTCACAGGAGGCTACGACTTTGCTTGTGGTGCCGGTCGGATCCGCAACGACGAGTTCCAGTCGCGCATGACCGGCGGTCGGCGCCTCGACGGATTCCCAATCGATCGGCCCGACCTTCGCACTGGTGATCTGGGGGGCGACGAATCCGGAAAGATCGCTCTCGATCAGGCTCCAGACGAACGTCGAAGCCAGTTCTTGGGCCGCTTGCGTGGCACGTTCCTGCTGCTTCCGGCGTGCGTCTTCAAGCGCCTTGTGGTACGCGCGAATACGCTCTTCGGCGGTCAGACGAGCATCTTCGGGCATCCGGGCGGTGTCGAGCGGCGGGGCCTCGAGGATCGTAGTGGCCTCTTGCCAGCTCTCGCGCCGGGCGGCCTCCTCGGCCCTTTCCAACCAAGTTGTAGCCGTACGGTTCGCCTCCTCGATCTCGAGACGCTTGCGTTCCAGCTCGGCGATCTGCTGATCCACCTTCGATTGGTAGAGCTGAACCTGCTCGACAATGTTGTCGGGCCAGTGTTCGAGGGGCGGCCTGGCGGTCAACTCCCTGGCGGCGGCGGTCCAATCTTCGTTCCCCACCGCGCTTTCCAACCGCTTAATCCACTCCCTTGCGCGGGCATGGTCGGCGGCGATGGCTTTGGCCAAGCGGAGGCGGTCCTCGAGCTCGCCCACCTCCTTCCCAAGTGTGGCCGGCCATGGAGCCAGGGCAGGTTTCTTGGCGGCCAGCCGGTCAGCGTTGTCAAGCTGCCATGAATCCAGCGCCTCGCGCAACGCCTCGATCCAGGGACCGGCCTTTTGGAGTTCGACAAACTGAACCTCGAGCGCCTTTGTCTCTTTCTTGACGGCATCTGGCCAGTGCGGTGTATCTGGCCGGCTACGCAAATGTTGTTCGAAATCCCCCCACTGCTCCTGCTCCCACGCACTTTTCAGCCCCTCGAACCACTTCTTGACCAGTGCAAGCTCCGCCTCACGTTCCTCGACGGCAAGTTTGAGCCTCTCATGTTCGAGCTGAAGCCGGTCCCTGGCTTGCTCACAACGCGACCGGAGGGGAGAGAGGAGAGTATCATCGTCCAGCCAGCGCCCGGTCCGATCAACCGCGGCGCACGTCTGATCGAAAGCACGCCCCGGATCGGCAGCATCGGACTCGCCGATGCCCGCTTCCGTTCGGTCCAGGTCCTCTTGAATCTCGAGATTGTGTTGAAGTTTCGCCGCTACTCTGTCCGCCTGCTCGGCCACCTCCGGGGGCATGGACGACAGAGACAGAAGCCGGTCGAGCGACTCACGAGCCGTTGTCCAAACATCACTATCGAGGCGGCTTTTGGCCTCAGCCAAGAGAACGTGGGCCTGGACCACCTCGAGCATCGAATCGGCCTTGTCCGCCACGTCCACGGGAAGGGCTTCGCCGGACGTGATCTCCGTGAGTTCCCTGCGTGCCTTGTCCCACTGGCGGTTTTCTATCAAGGCGGGAACGGCTTCGAGGCGTCGCCTGAGCATCTCGCCCGCGTCTACGGGCTTGACGCCTGCTTTGGCAAACGTAGCGGCAATCTCACCGGCAGACGGGCGGTCCACAGGCAGCCGGGCCAGCATCCGCGCCACCATGTCGCACCAGCATCGGATCGCGGGGTCGCTCGACTCGCGGAGCGACTGGCGTCGGGCACCGTTGTAGGGCCAAAAGGCCATCGACTCTGCCAGGACGACCATGCGATGGGCGTCGGGATCTTCGAGCATGGGGTGCCGATGCTCGGCGAGGAGATGCAGTAGAATGCCGACGGCGATCACGTCGGAGCCCGCCTCGAACGTGCCGAGGACCCGGCTGCCGTACTTCTCGGGATCGATGAAGCCGCACAGGCGGTCGTCGCGTGTGGCCTCGTCGGGTGAGAGAACCTCCCAAATACCGGTTCCAACCACCTGGGTCAGCTCTCCCCCCCCCGTAGCAACCGCCAACTCCACATAGCTGTCGACTCCCAGGGCGGCACAGATGGCGGGTGCGAAGCCGAAGTCGGCAATCTTGTGTATCCCGTCCGGGGTCTCGAGGATGACCCCCGGACACAGCCCTCCGTGAGCGAGGCTTTTGCGACTTTCTGCACCATGAGCCACCCTCAGGGCGTCTGCGAGGGCGGCAGCAACGTGGAGCAGCAGGGTATCGTCGGCCGGAGGTTTGTCCGGATCGAAGGGGGAACCGGCATCGAAGGATCTTGCGGGTTCATGTTCGACGTAGAATGACTTCTCGTCCTCCTCGAGCCCCCCCACGAACTGGAGGATGTGGGGTGAACCGGCACTGAGCTGACGCTGGGCATCCAGCGAGGCCTCGAGGCGTTGTAGCAGCTGAGCCGATGCATCGGCGCTGAGTCCGGGGGGCTTGAGGACAATGCGTCGAAATACTTCTGGCATTCGCAGCTAACCTTCGAGGCGGATCCGGCTCGGTACACAGGTACTCCAGGAATGATCCAAGGAGGACCACCGATCACAGCGTAGGCCACAACAGCATCATCGGCCGGTCAAGCCGTCGGTGGACACTTACGCACTCAGTGTCTACATTCCCTACGGCAGCAGTTTACACCGGAATCGGGCCGGTGATAATGCCGTCTGGCAATTGGGACGGCCGTAGCGGCACGGATGGACCACCCGCTTCCGAGGGAAACGAATGGACGGCGAATCGCGACGGAGAAACGAGCAGTCTCAGCAGGCGGATGGCGGATCGGACTTGCTGAGGTCAGTTCGAGGGGCTCTCGCCTCCGCTGACGACGGTGAGCGGTATCAGCTACTCGCCGCCCTGTTCTCGGATCTGGCCGCAGGACATCCCGACGGACGATCGCACGAACCGACCGAGCAAGTCGAGGCACTATCCAAGCGGCTCAATAGCCTGACGGAGGAGAAGGCTTCGCTCCGCGACGAGTGCGCCACCACCAAAGCCGACTTGGATCACCGGAATACGCAACTCGAGGCGGAGCAGAAACGGGGCGCAGAGTTCCAGACCGTGATCGAAGAACAACGGTCCCGGCTGGACTCGCTGAAGAAACAGGTTTCCGATCTCGAAGCCCATGTAGTGGGCAAGAACGCCGAGATCCACAAGGCTCAAGCCGAGCAAGACCAGTTGGTTCTCCAGGCCCAGCGTGCGGAACTCGAGCGGGATGATCACGCCAAAGTGGATCGTCTGGAGGAATCCAAGCGGCACGCTTCTAGAGAGGCCGAAGCACTCCGTTCGGAGATCGAGCAGTTGCGGGCGGACAAGGATGCGAAGATAGCCAGTTTGGAGGAGGAACTCGCGGCCGCACGTGCCGGTGGAGCGGAAGAGGCTGAGATCCCTTTCGACATCCTGTGGGCTCGGCTGGCATCGGCAAAACCCGCATTGGTCGAAGGTCATGTGGAGCCGACTGCTCAAGCCGCGGAGCGGCTCATCGATTCGTTCATCGAACTCGTCCGTTTCGTGGACGACTTCGACAAGCTCATTCGCCCCTTCCTCTCGAAGTACACCAAGCATCACCAGCCGGTAAAAGTCCCCTGGGAGGTCTACGCCAATCGGGAGGACTCGCTCAAGACGATTCAGCAGACACTCGCACCGGTGGGTGGAAAACCGGTGGGCGTGGTGAAGATCCGTCTGCGCGGGCTTTACGCGTGGACGGAAGCGGCGATGATCGCCTGTGACGCGGCGATCGAGTCGGTAGCGGCGGAGCTCCAGGAGTTCCTGCACGGCGCCCAAGGCATCGGCTCGGACCCGAACCGTACGATCAAGGACTTTGTCCGGGACGATGGACACGAGCTGTTCCTACAACATTTGCGCGAGCTACGGGGGATGAGGCTGGCGGACGCCTTCGGGCGCCCGCGCAGGGGTTGAACGACATACTAAACGAGTAAAGAATGGACGGACCAAATCATGCGGAAACAACAAGTCAGTTTCTTCGGATCGGAAAGCTCGAAGAGACGAATCGGCGGCGTACTCATACTCGGATCCGTAGCGTTTTGGTGCGCGGGGTGTTCCTCACGCACACTGACGATCACCCAGACCGATCGTGTCAACAACGCAATGCACCACAATCGTCACC
>JAUXGE010000326.1 GCA_030622435.1 Planctomycetota bacterium | reverse complement strand
CGCCAGCCTCGCCGCCACCTGCCACCAGCGAGGGCAGGACCTCGTCGATTTCCTCCGCCCGTCGCTCCTACTGCCGGCCAGCGTCACGTCCATGGGACGCTAAACACGTACATGTCCAAAGGACATGGGCCACCCATACCAAAACGGCAACCGCTCTAGCGAGTCCTGGGCATTTCACCCGCATCCAGACGGCGGAAGTAGTCCTTGGCCGCACGGAGAACGACGGGCGAGAGAATCAACACGGCCGGCAGATTCCACAGTACCATCAGACCCGTGGTGGCGTCGGAGAAGTCGTACACCGTCTGGAACTTCGGCAGCACCATGCCCAGGAACACGAAGATGACGAACATGAACTTGTAGGGCAGGATCGCCCGCGGCCCGAGTAGGTACTCCGCACCCTTCTCGCCGTAATAGCTCCAACTGATCATCGTGCTAAAGCCGAAAAGGCACACGGCCATGGTCACCATGTACCGGCCGAAGCCCTTGAAAGTGGTGTCGAACGCGAAACCCGTCATCTCCGCACCGTCCATGTCCAGGTGGACATGCTGCCCAATGGCGATGCGGGCACGGTCTTCCTCCTTGACTTCGGACAAATCGAGCGAGATCGTTCTCAGAGCCGCCCACCCGTCACCCTCACCCTTGTCGACGGCCTCGATCGGCACAGTGACGGTCTCGAGTTCCGTGCCCATCTCCCGCACGACCTGGATGCCGAGATACTTGTTCGAGTCGGCTACAAGACGGTCCAGGTAAAGCTCTTCCATTTTGGCGGGTGGTGATTCGCCGCACTCGACGATGGCCGTGCCCTCGTCGACCGAAGCGATGAATCCCACGGCGGGTCTATTCCACGCACCACTTATCAACAGCACCAGCGCACTCATCGTGCAGATGATGATCGTATCGACAAAGGGTCCGATCCCCGCGACGACACCCTCGCGTACGGGCTCCTCGGTTTTCGCCGCGGCGTGTGCCATCGCGGCCGATCCTTCGCCGGCCTCGTTCGAGAAACATGCCCGCCTCAGTCCCTGCTTGAAGGCGAACCAGACGGTCACGCCCGCGCAGGCACCGCCCTCAGCCATCGGAGTGAAAGCGTGCTTGACGATCAGGGCGAGGTACGCCGGAACCTCACTCGCGTGAAGGACGATGACGTACAGGGCTCCGAGTACGTACACGATGCACATGAACGGTACGAGCTTCGATGCCACCTCCCCGATTCGCTTGATACCACCGATGATCACGACGGCAACCAGCGAAGAGAAGACGACCGCCCCGAAGTATGTCGGTACCGAAAACTGCTTGGTCAACTGGTCGGATACATTCCAACCCTGGAACATGTTGCCGCCGCCGAACGAGTTGAGCACGGTGGAGACGGCGAAGAGAACGGCCAGGATCTTGAACACCACCCAGCCCCCGTTGCCACGCTTCCGCAGTGGCTCGACGAGTGCCTTCTGCATGTACCACATCGGACCGCCGCGGACTTCGCCCCTCGCCTTGGGTTTAGCGTCCGGCTCAGGCGGCTTCTCGCCCTTGTACTCGAGCGTGCGATCTTCGGCATCGGATCCCATCAGTGCCGGAGCGCTGGGGTCGGGAACGTCGCGGACATCGCGGTACATCAGCGCCAACGTGCACTCCATGAACTTCAGCGCCATGCCGAAGCAGCCGATGACCCACATCCAGAATATCGCCCCCGGACCACCGATCGAGATGGCCAGCGCAACACCGGCGATGTTACCCAGCCCGATCGTCGCGGAAAGCGCAGCGCACAACGCCTGAAAGTGGTTGATGTGCCCGGTGTCGTCCGGTTGGTCGTAATGACCCCGAATGCACGAATAGCCGTGCGTCAGGATCCGCCACTGGACGAACTTGCTCGCGACCGAGAAGACGAGTCCGCAGCCGAGAAGGAGGAAGAACAAAGGCACGGACCAAACCCACGCCGCCATCTCGCTGCTGATCTGTTCCAGGTCAGGCATAACATCTCCTATCCAGATTGAGGATACGGGAGAATACCGGCTGCTTGACAGCGGATCAACCGTTGCCTGCACACATGCCGATCGGTGGGTGCGTCCCATTTGGGGTGGCATGGGCAAGCAGAAGGTGCGATCCACACCCCGCGCCGACGCACTCTTGTGCCGCAAGAACCCACTGGCAAGAATGAAACGGAGCTTGCCCGTGTTACGCCGCTACCCCGCCGGACGGACCGAGCACGGGCAAGGACCGCCCTCAGACACTAATCGTCATTGAGAGGCACCGGGGCAGGCGGTCCTTGCCCATGCCACCCTCATCGGATTCGCCACCCCATTTGTGATAGACCCCCGATCTGTTAGAATCGCTCGGGAATCGGGTTGGCGCGGTAAAGGCTGTAGCGGCTTCGTCTCGGTGATTCGTGCGCGAAGTCCTTTCGAGTGAGCATCCATGAACAAATCCCCCGAGTTGGACCTGGAACGGAAAGAAAAATGGAACTCGAAAATCGGGGTCATTTTTGCGGTGGCCGGTTCCGCCGTCGGATTGGGCAACTTCCTACGTTTTCCCGGCCAGGCGGTCAACAACGGCGGCGGCGCGTTCATGATCCCCTATATCATCAGCTTCCTGCTGGTGGGCATCCCGATAGCCTGGTGCGAGTGGACGATGGGGCGACTCGGCGGGCGATACGGACAGAATAGCGGCCCGGGGATCCTCTATGCGTTGTGGCGGCGGTGGCCTTCAAAGGCGGTCGGCGCGATGATGCTTCTGATACCCGTCGTCATCTACATGTACTACGTTCTGCTCGAGGCGTGGTGTCTGGATTACTGCATCGAATTCACCAAGGGCGGCTTCGCCGACTTGTTTGCCGGCGTTACGGCCGGCGTCGCCGACCACGATGCCGAGGTCCAGGCTGTCGTCGGTGCGACGGACGAGCACTGGCAAACAACGTTCGGCATGGCCGACCACGGAATCCTCCTCCAAAAGGGGGGGCGGACCATCTGGCTTGTCCTGACGTGTTTCCTCGTGAACTTCGTCATCATCTACCAGGGTGTGACGCGCGGCATCGAGCTCTTCTGCAAGTGGGCTATGCCGCTGCTGATCCTCTGCGCTATCATCATTCTGGTTCGCGTCCTGACCCTGCCGAACATCACGTCGGGGCTCGGGTTCATGTGGAACCCAAAATGGGAGTTGCTCAAGGACCCGCAGGTCTGGCTGGCGGCTTCCGGGCAGATATTCTTCAGCCTCAGCGTCGGCTTCGGTCTGATCCTGTGCTATTCCAGCTACCTGCACAGCAACGACGACGTCGTGCTGACCTCGCTCAGTGCGTCGAGCACCAACGAGTTCTGTGAGGTGATTCTGGCCGGACTGATTGTCGTCCCGACGGCTTTCCTGTTTCTCGGTGCCGAAAACGCCACGAAAGGGACCTTCGGTCTGGGCTTCGTGACGATCCCCGCGATCATGCACTTCATGCCGCTGGGAAACTTCTTCGGCGCCATGTGGTTCGGGCTCCTGTTCCTCGCGGCCGTCACCAGTTCCCTCAGCATGTTGCAGCCGGCGATCGCGTTTCTGGAGGACGGCTTCGGTCTGCGCCGCCGGACGAGCGTCACGATTCTGGGGATTGTCACCGCCGGCGGGGCGACCCTGACGATGTTCTTCAGCCGGGGCCTCCTCGCACTGGATCACACAGACTTCTGGTGCAACCTGATGATGATCGTCGCCGCAACCTGCCAGGTGCTCATCTTCGGTTGGATCATCGGGGCCGCGCGAGGCGTCGAGGAGATGAACCGCGGTGCCGATCTGCGTGTGCCCAAGTTCATGGCCTTCGTCATTCGCTTCGTCACACCCACGTTCCTGCTGATCATCCTGGTGATGTGGAGTTACAGCAAGCTCCCGACCTACCTCGACGGAATGAACCCACAGACGCAGGGGCTCACGGCCCGCCACGCGACCTATCAGGAGGCCGTCACCGCACACTACGCCGAGGCCGAACTGACCGAGGAGGCGATGACAGCCAGAATCGAGGAGCTGCTCGGAGCGAAAGGTGATGAAATCGACGCCGGCACATTGCCGCCTTGGCTGCAAGAGTCGCACGACGCCGCGGAAGAAGCCGGGCGCCAGGCCTCTTCAGATGCGAACATCGCTCGACTGGTCTTCCTGGGGATCGTCCTGTTCTACATACTGCTCATCGTGCTCAGCGATCTGGCCTGCCGCCATCGCATCAAATGGATGATCCAGCAGGCGGAGCGCGCCGGGCCGGGTTGGGAGGCGTGACCGTGAACGAATGGCTCGCAATCTTCGGGCAGACGACCACCGAAACCGAAGGGCTCACCATCGGCGGAATTGTCGTCATGGTGGTCAGCATAGGCCTGGTGCTCGGGCTCATGCTCTTTTGCATCGCACGGATTCTCGGTCAGAAAAGCCCCTCGGAGCATCACCACGCACCACTGGACATCGACACACACGACCAGGACACCTAGCTCAGCGTTTCATGAAGCTCGCGTCTTAGCCGAAACGTGCCCCTGTTATCCGAAACGTGCCCCTGTTATCCGAACCGCGACCGTGAGGGAGCGGACTACTCGGAAGCCGGGTGCGCCAGGTGCCTCTGACGGCTCGCCCGCCAGTGTCGTGCAGCGCAGCCGCGCGGGTGCCCCATTCATTCCGGCGCCCAAACTAAACGGAAAGTCGTGTCGTCAAATCGCCGGAATGGGTGGGGGACCGATCCAACACGCTATAGCTCGTGTGGCCATCGGGTGCCTCTGACGGCTTGCCCGCCAGTGTCGGGCCTTTGAGACCAATGTCTCCCTTCTCTCAGAAATAGAAAAAACTTCGGATTCGGCAACGATGACTTTGCGGCCGCGTTTGTCTTGCCAAAAGCAACCAGTTGTCGAAACCCGTTGATAATTGGCTCTATCTATCCGATGTATCATTCCAATGGCAAAAAATCAATGCAGGCGATTCGCAAAGAACAGTCAGGCAATTTTTACGACGGCGGAAGGCGTTTGTAACGTCAATAACGGTCGGGTAGCTTGATTGTTTAGTAGTTGTTTGAAAGGGGTTAGGTAACTTGACTTTGTTTGACACCCTGTGTAGAGATTGTCGTTGTTTGTGAATGGAGAGCGGTGAAAAGAGGTCTGGAGCCGGGTCTCGAAAATGATAAGTTTCATATTTCCGGTTCTTTAAAAGAGAGGTGGAGAGGGTATGGCTGGTTACGAAAGTGAGGGGCCTTCTGAAAAGCAAGGAGAGCAAGGCTCGAACCCT
>JAUXGE010000256.1 GCA_030622435.1 Planctomycetota bacterium | reverse complement strand
GCTTGACGCGGTAAATGCATCAATGCCCTGCAGCCACGAGAAAAGCATCTTCCCCGATACTGGCAAGAATCGAGCTTGTAAGCGGCGCTCGCCCGGATCGTTCATACCGCAGAGAGCGCCAAGAGCGCAGAACAGTGCCGGAAAAGAAGTCATGACAGAATCGGAGGCCTCCCCGTTCCGACAATGTGTAAACCACTTGGCTCATCGCCGCCGTCACACTTCTCTCTGCGACCTTTGGTGCTCTGCGGTGAATAATGCGGGCTCGCAATTCGCGTCACCCACAAGGAGTGACGCTACGTATAAACCGAGAATGCTTCAGACCGAAATGATGTGGGGGTCGGCACATACTGACTGATCCTGCTTTCGTCGCGCCTGCGTGCCCTCGCCCGACTTCGTGGGGCCCGGGGATGGCGGCGTTCCATTGAGAAGTGACAGAGTTTTGTCACCCCTTGTCGGCGTCGGCTCGGGAGTCGTCGGAGCCACCGGGAGGCGGCTCAGCCCGGGGGGTTGCGCCCTCTCCCTCGTCGATCGACGTCTTCCTGGTCACCTTGCGGGGTGTCGACTTGCTCTTCTCGCGTGTGGCCTTCTCCGCATGGCGTTGGATTTGCGCCGTGGTCAGGAGGTTCTTCAACCGAGCTTCCATCGCGTTGCAGAGGTCGTACACGGGGGCCAGGAGCTTCTTGTGTTCGGCGCGAGCTGTCTTGACCCCTTTCAGATCACGGATGGCCAGTGCTTCACGCTGCCGGGCGATGATCTGGGCGAGTTCCTCCTTCTTCGCCTCCCGGAAGGTGTTCGCGTCGCCCTTGAACTCTTCGAGAATCGAACGGGCGGTCGTGATCTGACCCTTGTCCAGATCGTATTCCTTGATGAATGCCTCGACCTGGGCAGCCAGGATGTAGTTGGGGTCGAAGATCTTGATGCCGGCTGGGTTCTCCGGAAGCTGCCCGTCTGCGGGGCGGGGCGGTCGCGGTGGTTGCGGCTGAGCGAGCTGCCGCTGGCCGAACAGATTCTCCGCCGTCCCGGTTCCGGCTTCCCACTCCTCGAAGTTCTCGGCGATCACCTCGAACTGCGTCTCCATCTCATACAGATCCCACTCGTGGACGCGTTTCTGCTCGGCGGTCAGCATCATGCCCCACTCTTCGTTTGCCTCGAATATGGCTTCCTTGGCAGCGTACAAAAGCGGTCCGGCAGCCTTGCCGAGGGCTTTCATTTCCTGGATATCCTCAGGCGGACGAAGCTGCCCCGTGAGCAGCTTGTGTATGACCGGCCAGACCTCGTTCTCATGCTCCCGCAGGAAACGGTAGACCCTGGTCTTCATCATCTTGTCCGTTTCCTCGGTTTGTATGTCGTTGAGGTTGTACCGTGCGGCAATGTTCTGGACGGCTCGTTCCAGAATCCGGTCTACCGTGGCCGTCGTCACTTCCTTGGCGAGATCAGTCGTGGTCGCACCGGACTTGGTTTTGACGTCGGCGGTGGACTCGGCCTTCTTAGCCGCGTCGCTCGTCCTTCTCTTACTGGTACCGGGCTGATCGTCCGCTCGTGCGGTCTGAACCGTAATCGCAATCACAGAGATCAGCATCCAAAGCGTTCTTTTGTGTCGAGCCATGGTCGAATACCTATGCAATGCAATCAGCGCCTGAGCGCAGACAGTTTATGGGCCGCTCATCGGCCCCAATTCCACTCTTCCCTGATTATAACAATCGGAAACTGTCCGGGTTGCAACCAGACAAGCATGGAACTCGTGACGCAGTCAGACCGCTAACCAGCGCACCAAGACCGGGGCGAGGCGCCCGCGGGCGGAAACCGGCGGCACGCCCGATCCGCCAGACCTAAGAACCTGGCCCCCTGCGGAACACACGCAGGGGCCTGAGAAGCCTTTTGGTGTAGAACCCAACCCTATAACGCCAGAGACGGTCAGATAGCCGCCGCAGATCCGGGTTTTTAGGCTCCTCCCGCAAGCCGCGACGCAGCATGGAGCGCGCCTCACGCCACTGTGCAAGATGCAAGTGGGCGACAACGGCCACGTGCATGGCCATAACGAAATCCGGCTTTGCTTTAAGCGATTCCTGGCAATGTTCCAGCGCCGCAGCGTAACGGCCTTGACGGAGCAGGCAAACCGCCAGACGGTGATGGGCCAACACGTGGCGGTCATCGACCGCGAGGATTCGACGGAACGTATCCCCGGCCTCACCAATCTTGCCCATAGCCATTAGGCAGGTGCCCAGCAGCAGAAGGGCATCATCGGGCTCGGTATCGGCGTCCACGACGGCCGCCTCGAGTCTCTCCCTGGCTTCCGGGAACCGCCCCAGCCGAAGCAGTGCTTCACCCACCTTTGCGTCGAATCCGGGCAGATCAGGCCGACCCGAAGCGATCGACTTGATAGCATCGAAGCATTGAAGGGCTTTCCCAGGCTGCCCGCGAGCAAGACAAATCTCACCCAGGGCAAAGTGTGCCGCCTCGTGCCCCGGATCTAATTCCACTATCTGGGCGAACCGGGAGGTCGCCATCGCGACCTCACCCGACTCGAGGGTCAGCTCTGCGAGCTCGAACAGCAGCTCCGTATTGCCCGGGTCGTCGCGGAGTTCACGAAGGTAGTATTCCTTCGCGACATCCAGCTTGCCCTGCGAACGAAAGGCCTGGGCGATCAGCCAGTTGACACCGATGTACTCCGGGCACAACTCGAGCACCCGCCGCCAGCAGTAGATCGCTCGATCGAACTGCTCCCGTGCGGCCAGTGACGCGCCCAAGTGGTAGAAGCAGTGCGGGCAGTACTCCTCGAGTTCCTGAGCCAGGTAGAACATTTCCTCGGCCTGCTCGTGACGACCGAGTTCCGTGTAGATACCGATTCGGTGGCAGTAGGCAGGCTCGAAGTCAGGATGAAGGCGAGCGATCGCCTCGAAGATCGTCAAGGCCTTGCTGAATCGACCCAGACGGGCAAGGGCGGCACCTAGGGCCACGGATATTTCGCGATCGCCGGGTTCCAGCTCGTAGGCGTTGGCATAGGCTTCGGCCGCCTCTTCCCAATGTTCGAGTTCCTCCGATATGAACCCCCTGTGGGCGTGCCAGGTGGCGTTGCTGGGATTGATGGCTAGCGCCTTGTCGATCTCGGCCAGCGCCTCTTCCCAACGCCGGGATTCGGAGAGCTGTTGCGCCCGCTCTACCCGCTGCTCAGCATCCAACCAATCGTTCATTCGCCTTTCGACCCCCCAAGAGGGCTGCACGGCACCCATTCTCTCCGTACCCTATTCTACGCCCCTTATCGGACAGCGGCAACAAGGGGTCTACCCCCGCAGGAGACGCACTCCGGTCTCAGGCGGTGCAAACCCGTGGCATTTCCTCGTCGGGGCAGTAGGATCGGAGCCATGTCTGGCTCAGCTCATGGCATGGAATCAGGCCGATCGAGAGTGAAACGAGTCGGCTTCTGGCTCGGACTCATCCTGTTTGGCGCAATCCTGGCAATGCCGACACCTGCGAGCATGCGCCAGGCAGTCAGGGACGACTTCGGTGACGCGGTCAGGCAGGATGCCGTCCGAATTCTAGCGCGGACGGGGATGTCGGACGCCGCAGAAGCCGGAATCGATCCGGAATCCGAAGTCTATCGGCGTGCCGAGACCCGGGCGGTCGAATTCCGCGCGCGGGCGATGCTGGCCGCCGCCGCGGTGACGGTTCTTGTGGCCTGTTGGTGGATCACGGTCGCGCTTCCGATTCCCGTGACTTCGCTGCTGCCGCTCATCCTTTTCCCACTGGTGGGCGTGATGCCCATCCGTCAAGCGGCGACCCCCTACGCCAACAGCAATGTCTTTTTGTTCATGGGCGGGTTCATCATCGCCCTGGCGATCGAGCGGTGGGGGCTGCATCGACGAATCGCCCTGCACATCGTCAGGGTCGTCGGAACGAGCCGGGCGATGATCGTGCTCGGTTTCATGGTGGCCAGTGCCTTCTTGAGTATGTGGATCAGCAACACGGCCGCCACATTGATGATGCTGCCGATCGGTCTGGCCATCGTTTCAGCCGTCCGGGAGTTCCCGGGTGAGGGTGACGGTGCGGATCATAGCCACTTTTCGGCGGCGTTGATGCTGGGTATTGCGTACGCCGCCAGTGTCGGCGGAATCGCGACCCCGATCGGCACGCCGCCGAACATCTCTTTTCGCGGGCAGCTGGCCAGGCTGTTTCCCGAAGCTCCCGAGATCAGCTTCGCGCAGTGGATGATGATCTTTCTTCCTCTTGTCATCGTGTTCTTGCCGGTGATCTGGATCGTGTTGGTGAAACTGACCTGCCCGGTCGGGCGGGGCGGGCCTGGCATGGCACGCGACGTGGTCAAGGAACAGCTCCGGAATCTCGGCCCGATGCGCAGGCCGGAAAGGCGCGTGCTTGCCGTCTTTGTCGCCACTGCACTCCTCTGGATAACACGCACGATTCCGTTTGGCGACGTCAACTACGGATGGTCGCCCTGGCTGCAAAGATGGTTGGGCGACGGTGCCGGTTTCCCGTTTCCGTTCCACGCCGCATTTGTCAATGATGCCACTGTGGCACTGGGCATGGCCGTGCTGCTTTTCACCATTCCCGCACGGCGCAATGAGTCCGGCGAGCGGGAGTATCTGATGGACTGGCCTACCGCCATGCGCCTGCCGTGGGGGATTCTGCTTCTTTTCGGCGGCGGTTTCTCTATTGCTGCCGGATTCAGCGAGAGCGGTCTGAGCCTTTGGTGCGGTCGTGTGTTCGCCGGACTGGGTTTGGAAAGCCCGATCGTCGTCGTGATCGGGGTCTGTCTCCTGATGACGTTCATGACCGAAGTGACGAGCAACACTGCGACGACGGAAGTCATGCTGCCGATTCTGGCGGGAGTCAGTTACTCTATGGGTGTCAATCCACTGCTGCTGATGCTGCCCGCGACGATCTCGGCCTCGTGTGCGTTCATGATGCCGGTGGCCACACCACCAAACGCGATTGTCTTCGGATCGGGGCACGTAGAGATGGGGCGTATGGTCAAGAGCGGGATCATCATCAACTTCATCGGCGTGATTCTGGTGACGGCGACGTTTTATTGGATTGCCGTCCCCGTGCTGGGGATTGATCCGGCCGTTGTGCCGGCGTGGGTCAAGTGAGCGTGCAGGTCTGGAGGTTGACACGGGGTGAACATTCAGTGAACCCCTGCCTCCGGAGGTGCCATGGCCAAGCGGACGACAGCCGTGGACGCCTCGCCGACGGGACACATGCCCGCGCCTCGCCCGCAGGTACTCCAAGTGATCAGCGCGGCCATGTTCCCGTTTCACGGAGGGCCTCCCAGCCTTCCTTCGGCTTGGGCATGGCCTCCACAGATTGACTCACTGAATGTTTACCACACTGAAGAGAGGTTTCGAGACCGATGTCTGACACGAACGCCGTCAAATGGCTTCACACGCAGGGCGTTGCATTCGACGTACTCGAATATGAGTTCACGGAGATCGGCGCCGACCATGCGGCCGAGGGCGTCGGTTTGCCCCTGGAGATGGTCTGCAAGACGCTGATCGTGGAAGCGCCCGGTCAGGTGTACTGGGTGGCCATCATCCCCGG
The DNA here is from genome assembly GCA_030622435.1 of Planctomycetota bacterium. Classification (GTDB taxonomy): domain Bacteria; phylum Planctomycetota; class Phycisphaerae; order UBA1845; family UBA1845. The sequence continues at coordinate 1,395 of JAUXGE010000256.1, read as the reverse complement.
CGATCAACGTTTCAATCCGCAATTGACGGCCAAGGCCATCGGCGCCAAGCACGTGGAGCTGGCTGAACAGACGCATGCCGAGAAGGTCACGGGCTACCGCGTGGGCGGCATCTCACCCTTTGCGACACGTCGCCACCTGCCGGTGATTATCGAGGAAGGGGATACCCCCTTTTGCGGGAAGTCGGTGACTGTCCTGCATCACTCCCGATTACGGCAAGAACCTGACGCTCCCCCGGCCTGGGAGCGTCAGGCCGTTGCGCGTCACACTACGGGCATGTGTTGCTCGGTAGGGTCTTGCTGCTCCATGCAATGAACTTGCTGGTGCCGCTGCGCAGGTCCATCAGCCGCAGGATGTCAGGCGGGCCGCACACGGTGCTGTGGTCCATGTCGCAACTGTAGTCTCCGTACGGCGGTTCGGCCACCTCGTTCAAGTAGTCGATCAACGCCGTGATGTCGGACGGGCCTGCGTATTCGTCGGCGTTGGCATCCGACGGCAGTGACGCATACGCGACATAGCTGTCGTCGCCCAGGTACGAGATCGTAGTCCACTCGCCGGCCGAGATGGGTCGCTCGAGGACGATCTCATACACGCCCGTGCTCGTCTCGGTCACGCTATCGATCGCGTTGGCGCTGAGCGTGCTGCATCCCTGCCCCGTGTCCACGTCCTCGACGTCCGTCTCGCACAGTTCCCAGCAAACCAGATTGTTGGCTCCGCCCTCGCTCAGGGTGATCTCGATCGGCTCGTCCTCAGAGCCGATGCCCTGTCGCGCGCTCAACGAGCAGTCACCCGGCGGGTGAGGCTGGCGCGAGTCCTGGGTTTCGTCGGCCGGGTCGGCGCTGCTGATCGTCCCGTCTCCGCACCCAGGCCGGGCCCCGCAGATCAACCCCTCATCCCCCATGGTGCCGATCGAGATGTTCGCCGGCAGGTTCGCCATCGGTGATAGGTTATCCGCGCAGATGTTCCCGTTGAACTCGTCATCGATCGTGACATCGCCCGTGATGCCGTAACCTGAGACGGACAAATTGGCCACAATCTCTCCGTCCACGTCTCCGCCTATGGTCAGGTCGCCCGAAATGTCCCCACTCACCTGGACGTGACCGGTTGACGTTATGTCACCGCCGATGTCGATGTCACCAATGGCGTTTTGGGTGACCTGGACGTAGCACGACACATTTCCGTCGATGTCGATCAGAGCGCCATCGAGCAACCCCGGGTCGGATGCCAGAGCCATCGTCGCGACCGTCCCGGCCACATCCCCGGTCACGTGGATCTCTCCGCCCAGAGCGGCTTGACATGTCATCACGACGCCACCCGATTCGACGCCGACGAACGTCGCCGTGCCATCGAACGAATCACCCCCCTGCCCGAGCTTGACCAGGGCCCCCGGCTTGACG
>JAUXGE010000159.1 GCA_030622435.1 Planctomycetota bacterium | reverse complement strand
GCATCGGTAAGTTACTGCTCCAGGATTTCCTTCGACGTCGAAAAGCCGAAGGCGTGACCATCGTCTCCGCCGAGTTCATTCGGGCCAGTTGGCTGGGTCAGTTCGGCTTCCGATCTCATCCCCGATACCCCGGTGTCGTCCTGCCGCTGACGGAGAGACAACCCTGACAAGCCGGTTGTTGTCGGTGGGCGGTGTTCTCCGGGGAGGCGCTCAAACGACAAAGACAAGAGCGACACTTCGACATTTCGACCTCCGCGTGGTAAGAGTACGCCCATCGCAATCGATGTTATGAAAAGAGAAGGGAGGTCGAAGATGAAAGTCGGAATCGGACGTGCAATCAACATGGTGCTACTCTCGGGGCTTCTGACACTACCCGGCGTGGGGTTTGCCGCGCCAGGTGATGTCCAGGTGTCCTTTGACGCACCATGCAAGTACCCGGCCGGGATGGCAACCGATGGAACCCATCTGTTCGTGGCCGACTGGCGAGAAGCGAAGATATTCAAGGTGAATCCCGACGACGGGGACGTTCTCGAAACGTGGGACGCGCCGACCCTCAAGCCACACGGGATGACTTTCGCCGACGGCAGGCTCGTCGTCTCCGACGATCATACGGGCGGTATCTTCACTCTTGACCTCGAGACTGGTATTGTCGAACACGTGATCCAGTCACCTGCCTCCCGCGCGGCCGGGCTGGCCTATTCGGATGGAACCCTGTTCATTCTCACGCGGCGATCGATCTTCAAGGTTCTTCCGGAAGATGGAACGATCCTGGGTTCTTACGACCTGCCGAACCGGTCTTGTCGATGCCTGGCGCACGACGGCACGTATCTGTGGATCAGTGATCGCGTCAAGAACGAGTTATACATGGCCGACCCCGAAACCGGCAAGGTCATAAACATCCTGCCCGCACCAGGGCCGTATGCGGCCGGGATCACGTGGCTCGACGGGCACCTGTGGAACGTCGACTTCCAGGACCGCAAAATCCACCGGCTCGTCATCCGAGACGAACCCGGGTACCGCCTCTCCGAGCCCCGGCGGGCGAGAGTGGAGTACCTCTGGGCCTTGAACAACTACGGCCCCGGCGATGTTACGGACCTGACCTTGAATGTGGCCGTGCCTGTGGAGTTACCGGGCCAGAAGCTGCTCACGGCACTGGATTTCTCGGCCCCAATCTCCGAGACGGTGCGTGACCGCTGGGATCAGGAGTGTGCGGTCTTCCGACTTGACCGTGCACAGGCAGGCACGAAAGCGAGCCTGACCTTCTCGGTCAATGCAGAACTCTCGGCAATTCGCTACCTGATCATGCCGGAGGAGACGGGTACGTTGGAGGACATTCCAGCCGAGATTCGTGAGAGCTACACAGTCGACAGCTCACACTACCGGATTACCAGCCCGTACATTCAGCAGACGGTCGAGAAGATTGTCGGGGATGAGAAGAACCCCTACTGGATAGCGAGGAAGATCTACGACTTCATCATCGACACGTTGGAGTACGAAATGATCGGTGGATGGGACGTACCCGAGGTCGTCCTGAAGCGAGGCAGCGGGTCATGCTCTGAGTATACGTATTCGTTCGTGACCCTGTGCCGGGCGGCTGGTCTGCCGGCACGTTATCAGGGGAGCATCGTGTCTCGCGGGGATGACGCCAGTGTGGACGAGGCCTTCCACCGCTGGGCCCAGGTGTATCTGCCGGGATGCGGCTGGGTGCCGGTCGATGCGAATCGCGGCGATGCGAAGTCACCCGCGGATCAGGCACGTGGGTTCGGTGGACTCAGCAACCGCTTCCTCATCACGACCCAGGGTGGTGGCGACTCGGAGTATCTCCGCTTCGGGTACAACTCCTACGCGAAATACAAGACCACCGGTCACTGCCGCGTCGAGGAAGACAACCTCGGGTTCTGGGAGCCGTTGGAGCCCGAGACTGACAAAAACGCTGTCGGCAAAGATGGGTCCGATAAGCCTGAGACCGATGCGGCGATCGCTGAGACAAAAGCCCCTTCCTGCCAAACTCCCTAAAACCCGTTGATGGAAGATGTGATCGGAAAAACGGAGCCCGACGGCGATAGCCGCCGGGCTCCGATCATGCACGGTTAGCTGAGCATTCCAAGCTCGCGCAAGAGCTTTTCGGTGTTGTCCAACAGCGTTTCGAAGAGCTTCATGGCATCCTCGATCGGCTTGGGCGTGGTCATGTCCACGCCCGCCCCCTTCAGCAGCTCGATCGGATACTTGCTGCTTCCTCCACGCAGGAACTGCAAATACGCCTCGCGGGCACCGGGCTCGCCGACATTGAGCCGGTTGGCGATCGAAGTAGCCGCGGAGAAGCTCGTGGCGTACTTGTAGACGTAGAAGTTGTAGTAGAAGTGGGGGATACGGATCCAGTAGCTGTCTACCAGGTCATCGTGCGTGTAAGAGGAGCCGTAGTACTTCCGCATGATCTTGCCGTACTCGGCGCTCATGGAATCGGCGGTCAACGGCTTGCCGGCCTCGGCCATCTCGTGAATCTTCTGCTCGAACTCGCTGAACATTGTCTGCCTGAAGACGGTACCACGGACGGCTTCGAGGAATTCGCCCAGCAGGTAGAGCTTGGCCTTCTTGTCCGGAGTGTTCTCGAGAACGTAGTCCTGCAGCAGGATCTCGTTCAGCGTCGAGGCCACTTCCGCGCAGAAAATGTCGTAGTCCGCGTAGACGTAAGGCTGGGTCCCGCGTGAGTTGAACGAGTGCATCGAGTGACCCATTTCATGGGCCAGCGTCGAGACGCTGTCGTAGGTTCCGTGGAAGTTCATCAGGATGTATGGCTGTGTGAGGTATGTGCCGCTCGAATAGGCGCCGCTTCGTTTGCCCTTGGTGGGGAACACGTCAACCCACCGCGAGTCGAAGCCCTTTTTCATCTGCCCCACGTAGGCACTGCCGAGCGGTTCGAGGGCCGTCAGGATTGTCGCCACTCCGTCCTCGTAGGTATACTCGAGATCCGCCTCGGACACGAAGGGTGCGAACAGGTCGTACGCGTGCACGCCGTCATCCAACTTCAGCACGCGTTTGCGGAGTTCCTGATACCGGTGCAGGAGGTACAGGTTGTCGTTGACCGTTCGAACGAGGTTGTTGTACACGTCAACGGGAATGTTGCTGCCGCTCAAGGACGCCGCCAGGCAACTTTCGTAGCCCCGGGCCTTCACGGAGAGAATGTGGTTTTGAACCGCGCCGTTGAGCAGCGCAGCCGCCGTGTTTCGGTAGTTGGAATACGTGCCGACGATCGCATTGTAGGCGTCCTTGCGCACGCGGCGATCCGACGAACGCATGAACATGTAGAACGCCGAGTCGTCGAGTTCTCTCTTCTTGCCGTCTTCGTCCGTGATCTCGGGAAAGGTGATGTCGGCGTTGGACAGCAGGTTGTATGCGTTGCCGGGCGTGCTCCGTACCTCGCCCATCATGGCAAGCAGCTCTTCCTCCCGTGCCGACAGAACGTACTTCTTCTGCCGAAACAGGTCGTCGAACGCCTGCCGGTACAACGCCAGCTTCGGGTCCTGCCTCATCCACGAGTCGATCTTCTCGAACGGAATCGAGGTCAACTCCGGCTCCGCCCAGGACGTCAACTGTCCGTACTTGATCCAGAGTGATCGCGCGCGTGACTTGAGCGCTTGCTTCTCACCGACGCGTGTGTCCTGATCCGACAACAGAGATGTGTACACATAGATACGGGATAACCGTGGCTCCAACTCGTCCCGTGTCTGAAGGACATTGAGCAGTTGCGCGGGGCCCTTTCCGAGCGTGCCCTTGAGCTTGGGCATTCCCTCGACCATTTTCTCTACGGCGGCGAATTCTCTCTCCCACGCCTCCACGTTCGGGAAGATGTTCTCTGTCGCCCACAAGTACTTTGTGGCGATTTCGCTGCGCTCCGGAACTTTCTCCGCATCCTGGGCCGATACGGTGGCCAAGGGCGCCGAAAGGATGCCGATTACCAGAGGCGGCAACCAGTCGTGACGATGTACGCTGTGCTCTCTCATCGGACTATCTCGCTAATGGGTACTCCGCGGTTCTCAGCGCAGCAGCCCCCTTGACCGCCGCCGAACCCGGCAAACACCGGAGCCTATCGTTTTCGAGCTTCCTCGGCAACACCCGTAGTCGCGCCAAAGGGGGGGAAGAGGCCGTGACAGAATCGGCACACACCATACAACCACAGGGGCCGTAGTTCCGGGCCGGCGGAACGTTGACCTCTCGTTTTCCGGCGGCAGGTGAACCTCCCGGCGTGGCCGGGAGCCCGCGCCGCACGCCTTTCAACCGGCCACTACCCGATTGACTATCGTACCGTGTGTTCGTGGAGACGCGGAAGTGTCACGGCTCGGGACCCTCGAACGGGTACGGCATTCCGCGAAAGGCATCCAGGACGTATGTTACGTCGGCAATGTTGACCAGCAGGTCCGGGGTGTTCGGTTCGACGTCACACCGGATCTTGCTCGGAGCATCTTCCAGATTCTTGAATTTGTCGAGCACGGCCGTGACATCAGATGTCACGTCCACACTACCGTCTGGAGGGGGCCATTCCTTGTTTTCGAAGTCAAAGTAATTGCACACATCGCCCCACTTCGGACTGGTGATCACCGGCAGCGGTGGACTCACTCGGCTCCTGTCTCCGACACGCGAACTCTCGCCAATGGCGCGAACGTCGTACGTGCCGGATGCAACGATGCCCGCATGATACACGTGGATCGTTCCCAGCGAGCCGAAGTCCGTGTAATACGGCTCCTCCTGCAGAAGCGATGCAAGAAACGTCGGGGAGATAGGAGGTTCTTGGGGTGAGACGTAGCCCGCGTTATCGCTCACCACCAGGGGTTCTCCGAGCCACAAAGTAGTACCCTCGTGGGACGCAAGCGATTCGGGAAGATTGATGAAGGTGACACTGATGGCCGTCTGTTCGCCCGGGTTCACCGGAACAAATGAAAGGAATCGGTTCTTCATCACGCCTTCGGGATCAGAAAGAGGAGGCATGAGGAAACCGGCCGAGGCCAGTCCTTTGATGCAGAAGTTGGCCGTGTGATCCCACGACGGGTTGGGGAACACGTGGTCGTGCAGGTCCACCCACTGTGCCCCATCGTGATAATAACTCTGACCGCTGGAAGCCGTCGAATTCACGATCGTGCGATAAGAAGCACCCAGCAAGACGGGAACGTCCGACGTCCGATCGAACGCATGACCGCCTGCGGAGAGCTGCAGGTAAATGTAGAAAACATCCCCCCCTGCAAGCGCGACCGGGGTATCCAGATCAACCGTATGGAACCCCTTGAACTCGATGGTTCCCGACTTGAAGGCCAGTTCGTCGAGCAGGTTGCCACCTTCGAAACGATCGTACACTCGTACGGTGTAGTCCACGTTGTCCGTGGCGGTGAAGAAGCTGACAGCCGTCAAACCACCTTCCGTCGCGGTGAACGCGTTGAAGGTCTCCGAAACTTCCGTCATTGTGTCACGCCAGCCGTGATAGTCATGGGAGTAGACGAACTCGTACGGCATGGGAACGACATCCTGGAACGAAATCGCCCCCATCTCCGGATTCTGCGTGGCGTGCTTGTCGTAGTACGAGATCCAGAAGTAGCCGTCATATCCCCACGCAGAGCCCCAACTGTTCTTGATCAGCCACGCACCGGGTCCGGGCGGTTCATCCTGACCGGACTTCGGGTCGTCCATCGTCTTGTTGTCATCCCAGCCTACGATGGCAACCGCGTGGTTGGGTGGGTCTGAAACATCCGGTGGTTGGTAGAACACGAGGTCGTAGGACAGTAGGGGAGAGCTGTAGAACAGGCACGTGCCCATTACTCCCTCCGTCATGACCTTTGTCTTGATCGTGTCGATATTGCTCAGATCGGACTTGGCGACGTAAAACTCGATGTCCCGGGGGTAATAGTAGTGGAACCATGATGCATAGCGATCCGGAGGGGTGGTGTACGACTGTCCGTCGATATCGCGAACCGCACCCTCGCCTCGCGCGAGGTATGCGGCCGTCACAAGGTAGTCACCCCCGTTGTGCACGTCCAGGCCCGACGTCAGCCCGGGGTCGTCGTCGTTGTTGTACAGGTTGAACCCGTTCCACCAGTCGAGGTGGTACTCCGCCAGATTGGGCTCGCCCGTCTCGCCGGCGGCGGCCCAGGCCCCGGTCATGAGAAGATTGCCCTCCATGGCCGCCATTGCGCCGTGCGTCCAGCAGGTGCCGCCCTGCTGGTTCTTGACCGATGTTACATAGTCGATGCCACCAACGTCCCGCAGGTCAAAAGAACTCGGCAGTTGACCCGCTGCAGGTGCAGCCGCCAGGCTCCAGAGCACCACCGCACTTATTGAGATTAGCATCCATCGTGACAGCATCATGACTTCCTCCTGACTCCACACCATGGCCGCGACGACTCGTCAGCCAATCCGGTGCTAGAACACACGTTGCACGCCCTACCGGGCAGGTCGATCCGTGCCTCCATGATTCCACGCTTTACCATGTCCCGCCCACCGCTGATCACACACACGTGTTAATAGCAGCGTTTGCAACGTCTACGGGCAGGGATCCTCGCAAGCACAGGGAATTCCCTTGAACCCGTCCACGACATACATCATGTCGAGTACGTCCACCGTGCCGTCCGGCACGCAAGGCCAGATATCCGAGGCGGGTAGCGGCGGCGCGGTGTCGAGAACCTTGAACGCCTCGACGACGGCCGTAAAATCCATGACATCGACAATGCCGTCTCCGGGGAGCCACGCCCCATCAACAAAGAGACCGGCCACGTCACCCCAAGCCCCGGTCGACACCGGAGTCGGGTTCGAGAGACGCGGGCTGTCTGCCTTCCCGCAGTCGGCAGCGACCTCGTATTCGGCGTTGGGAACGAGCTGCAGACCTGTGACGTACACGACCTGGCCCCACTGCTCAGGTGTCAGGACGGCGGCTTCGCTCCGAGTGTCCACAAGGACAGCGGCGTTGTCCGGCCCTTGCGGCGGACCGACGTACTTCGTTGCACCGCCGTCGCATCCGGGCTTGACGGTAAGTGCGATCGTCTGCCCGATTGCGGCCGCCTCCGGAGTTATAGCCAGGCATCGGGAGCCTGCACAGTAAGCCACCGGGGCTAGACACTCGGCCGGTCCACACTCCAGACGTGCCAGGAAGAAGTCGTCCACCCCGGCCTCGACCACCGAGCCGTCGTTGAGATCAGACGCCTCGAAGCGAACCTTGACCTGACTCGTTGGCATGACGAAGTCCGATACCATAAAGACACGCCGGGTCCATCCGCTTGACGTCGAGGGGCCGATCGTCTGAGCCAGTGTCCAGTGGGCGCCGGCGTCGTCGGACACGTAGACCTTGAACAGATCGTTGTTCGGGTCGGCGCCGTAGTTGTTCGTGTACCAAAGCCGGTAATTGACCTGGGCATCCACATCGCCTAGATCGATCGTCGGCGAAATCAACCAGGTCAGGCCGCCGTCCACGTCCGAGTTGTCCTCCACGTTGTCCGTTAGATAACACTGACCCGAGCCGTCCGCGTCGGTTGCCGGGTCGCCTCGTTCGCCGCCCCCGGCAGGCACTCCTCGATCCCACGGACCATCCGTCAAACCTGGGCTGTTCTCGACAGCCCAGCCCTTGTCCGTCTCGAAGTCGTCCTCGAACACCATGGAATACCCCTCGACGATCGGGGTATGCACGTAGCCAGGTGCCTGACGCGGCTCATATACCAGCCCGCTTAGCTGGCCTTGAGCGCTGAAGTAGAACTCCGGACCGTCGAAACACGCGGCCGCAGGCAGCGTTACGTCAAACAGATCACCGCCGATCAGCTGAAGCGGCGCGGTCAACCACTCGCCGCCGTCGTACCGGTAGTGGACCTGTCCGGATCCAGGCACGTACGTGTCCCCTGCCTCCTCGATCTGAACTGTGATCGGCGTGGGGGTGCCCGGGTTCAGGACATCGGGAGCCCCATCCGGAAGGCTGATTCGTAGTCCCGGTGTGCCGCCGTATTCGACATAGGTGGCGTTATACCCGACGTACGAACACCCATACTCAATCCGCATGTACCCGGATTCCCCCCAACCCGATCCCCAGGAGTTGCGAAGGAACCAAACACCGTTCGTACCCTGATTGTCGTCCCAGCCTGTGAGTACGACGGCGTGATTGATCTCCGTTCCGCCGCATGAGTTGAAGATGCCACCGTTGTAAGCACTAAATGCGTCGTCAACTGCGACGGCGATCGAAACAGGGCCGTGATCCAGAATGGCCTGCTTGATGGCTTCGGGCGGGGGAACGTCCCAACCGCTGCCGATGTAAGACCAGCCGTCGATGAAGTACTCGTGCGGGTAGGGGCAGTCGCAGGCTGAATCTGTCGCCGTGTATGGGAAGTCCTCCTCCAGCACGGCACCCGTGCCCCCGCATGAATCCGTCTTCCACTCGTGATAATCGTGAGCCCACCAGCCGCCACCGCATCCATAGCCATCCGAGTTGCAGCTGACCAGCCACTGCTCGGACAGATTCACCTCAATCCCGTCCTCGATCAGGATATTGCATTCAAATGCGCCAACGGTTCCGAACGCCCAGCAACTGCCGCAGCTTCCCTGGTTCTTCACCGATGTGCAGCCGCCGATTTCGCACCAATTGAAGGACTCGGGCAGCTCGCGTTTCGGTTTGCAGGAATCGAACCGGGCGTCAGCCGGTAACTTATCCGGGACCACGAAACCACAAAGTTCATCGATGGATAGGTGTGTTGCGTCGTTCTCGCCGACGGTGAACGTCCATCCTTCAGCTTCCCCTCTCTGCTCGAGTGCCGCGAGATCAGTCCTCGAAAGTTGACCGAGAGCCGTTTCCGAATGGGTTCCGGCCATCAACACCGTTGCGATGCAACACCATACGCTCACGCTCATGCCGCGCCGCCGGACCCCGGTCGACGCTTTCACAGCATCAGTCAGTCGCAACCCCCTGCTCCTGCACACGACGTCTCTGAACGCTTCAATTGTCATGAGTCTGTTTGTCCTTCTTTGCGATTGTCGGATTCCAGGCCGGCACCCTGTCCCATATTCGGACGCCGCCCTGCCGATAATCCACCATCTTAACAGATTTGCCCGGAAATCTCAATCTTTTCCCACGATCGACCGAACTGTGGGGTGGGGCCGTTTGCCTCGAAACGGTGGGTTGTCGAACCTGTAGGGTTCGTTGCTGAGTTGTGCTATACAATTCACAAGGCTGGGGGATTGAGGGTTGTCAACGCTGCCTGGGATTGCGGCCTTTACGGTTACTGTGATCTTCCTGCCGATGGTCCACGCCGACGCGGCCGAACTGACCGCGCACAACCTCAATTTAATGTCCGGCGAGACATCGAGAGTTGTCGTGTCCGGCCGAATTGCCGGAGAGTTGACGTTCGGCGTGAACATCATGGTGGAGATCGTTCCTCGTGCCGGTGCGACAGGTGTCGTCCGGTTCACGCCGGCCCCACCCGTGGACATTGTCCAACTGGGCGATCCCTGGCCGGGTTTGGGCGTGTTCAACTGGTTCGACACGGACGTCAGCTACTCGGAGGCGTTGAACGGAAGCGTCGACGGCGACGGCATCTTCATCCCCACGCCGGTGACGTTTTCAGGGGACCTCGTGATGTACCCGGTGGAAGCCGGCGCCGGCGCACGCGGCGTGTGGGATCTGCGATTGAGTACGTCCGTCGGGGACAGCTTTTGGGACGGTCTGGCCACAACCCTCACACCCGGAACCCTCACGGTCCCGGCCCCCGAGGATATCCCGACGATGTCTACTTGGAGTGTGGTGATCCTGACCCTGCTGCTCACCGCGGCCGGTACGATAGTCATCGTTCGCAAATCGTAGCCCCATCCCACGATCGGTTGGACACAAACGGCTCGATCCCATCGGAGAACACTCGAACTCACGAGTGTAGTCGTGTTCTGAAATACCCGGAGAGTATAGGGGGTGAAACACGCGAGCCTACGTCCCCGCAGGCACCGGTCCGGCGAGGGTCTCGAAGTATTTCATCACGGAGGTGTCGCCGCTGAGGACCAGGGCGATGTCGCGGCGGATCGTTGCGACGTGCGTTTCGATGAACCGGTGGGCG
>JAUXGE010000212.1 GCA_030622435.1 Planctomycetota bacterium | reverse complement strand
CGCCAAAACTCTGACCCAGTGCGGCTGTGTTGGCGTGTATTATGCTGTCGGTGATGATTAACGTACCTCTATTACAGGTCACTCCTCCGCCACTCATGTCGGATCTGTTTCGCATGATGGTCGATTGAGTGATTTCCACTTGACTGGTTTCGTAACAGGAGATTCCCCCTCCGCCATAGTATGGGTAGGACCCCGAGTTAGCGTAGTTATCCGAAATGATGCAGCCCTCAATCCGAACATTCCTGTCGTTTTCGCTGTGGATCGCGCCGCCGCCACCGTAGCCATCCTGCCCGGCGGAATTCCGTGTCAACGTGCAATTACGTATCGTCGGATTGCCATCTCGGGAAAGGATCCCCCCGCCCAGGAAGGCGGCCTCATTGGCCACAATCGTACAGTTTTCGATCGTTGGGCCGCTATCGCTGCAGTAGATTCCACCGCCTCCGTCGTGGGATGCGATGTTGTCCTTCAACACGCACTCCCTTATGGTGGGACTGCTTCTCACGATCGACATCCCACCACCTGATCCGAGACTTCCGTTCACTATCGTGAATCCTTCGACAACTGTGTTCGGGTTTTCTCCGCGATGAATGATGAATCCACGGCCCTGGTTCTCGCAGTCAATAACGCAGCGGCTTGGACCATTCTGACTGCGCACCGTGATAGACTTGCCGAGTAAATCGAGATCTCTATTACCCTCACCTGCATATCTTCCATCACCGACTTGAATCTTGTCTCCATGCGTAGCTGCGTCGATGGCCGATTGGATTGTCGGAAACTCTTTCGGCACGTGGAGTGTTCGGTTTACGTGGAGCATCACGTCCAGCGTGCGTGGAGAATTGACGGCCAGCTGGTCGGTGACCGTGAGCGAGCAGACGTGGTCGCCGTGCGAAATGCCTTGAGGGTCGACAGCGAGAGTGATTTCGTCGATCTCTCCGGTCGATGTTCCGTCCGATGGTACGGCTTGCAGCCACGAACAACCGGAGTCGAGCCGCCATTGCAGTATCCCTCCCCCAGCATTGCGTACCTGCAGACGCTCCGCCACTGGGCCTACGGTCCCCTCATCAACGAACATCTCAACCGAGCTAGGAGACAAGGCGATGGACGGTGCCATCCTATTGTACTCGTAGGCGCCCATGTCCACGATGCTTTGGCCGTCACCATCACCGTCTAGCGGGCGATCGTTTCCATCACCATCCTCCGGGGCGAACCAGGCAAGTAGATCTTTCGGTCCTGCATCGATGCACGGAGAACCGGGCATCGGATAAGGGTTATCGTGAAATGTGAACAACGGATCCGCATCGACATTCCCATCACCGATCCAGCCGCCTTGAATGTCGGAGTACGCGACAACGGCGTACGAAGGCCATGCGACGATCTCTTCAGGGATATCGTCCCACATGATCGAGTTAATGATGGTCGGATTCACCCGCCAAGCGTGATCGGCATAGAGACCTCCGCCAGACCTTGCAGAGTTTCCTGTGAACGTGCAGTTGATGAACATCGGTGTGCTGTCCATATAGCACGCAATTCCACCGCCAAGGCCTCTCGCCGAGTTCCCCCTGATTGTGCAGTTGATAAAAGCTGGATCGCCTTTCGTGGTGTAGATGCCACCACCGTCGGCCACGGCTGAGTTTTCGCTAATATCGCATCCCGTTAGCACGGGGTTGCCACCTACACAGTAGATTCCGCCACCTCCTGGGTATCCATACGCGGTATTCCGAACAATCCTGCAGTTCTTGATAGTCGGAGCAGTGTTCTCCGCAAAATAGATCCCCCCACCATACCAGGCGTATCCCCGTCTGATTGTGAATCCTTCGACTACCGCAGCCTGAGTCTCTAGTGTGTGGAAGTAAAAACCGCGCCCATCGCCCTCACAGTCGATGATGCAGTTGGCAGGACCGTTTTCACTGCGAACGACAATCGATTTACCGCCGACATCCAAGTTCTTGTTTCCGGGGCCGACATATGTTCCATCCGCAACTAGAACGGTGTCGCCATCAACGGAGGTCGCATCGATGGCTGCTTGAATCGTCGGATATTCGGCCGGTACGGAGAATGTCGCGCCGAAGTGCAATGTGGCTTGGATAGTCTGTGGACTGTTCACAGCTTGTGGGTCGTCGACGCTTATCTTGCAGAGATGTGTGCCATGGTGCAATCCGAACGTATTAACGTGGAGGTCAACCTCATCGATTTCGCCGAGTGAGTCCCCTTCCGGGGGATGGGCTTCTAGCCACGTACAACCCGCAAGAACCCTCCAATTCAAGACTGCGCCGCCGCTATTGCGTATGAGTAGTTGCTGGTCGTCAGAGCCAGGACCGTCCCCTGCGGCAAAGAACTCAAACGCAGATTGGCCTAATGCCAGGCAGGGCTTTGCCCAGTTGAACTCGTAGGCGCCCATGTCAGCAACTGATGTACCATCATCATCGCCGTCCAAAGGCCGGGTACTGCCATCAGCGTCAGTCAACGACAGTCCGGTGGCAGGATCGTTCGTTCCGGTATCGATGCACCCGGATGCAGCAGTGAGGTGAGCATCGTTGGGAAAAGCAAAAAGGGGATCTGTGTCAATATTCCCCTCACCGGGCCAACCTCCGCGTATGTCGGAGTAGGTGACAACGATTGGGTTCCAGGTTTCCCCGTTTATCTCTGTTGGCAAATTGCCCCACAGAATGCAGTTGGTGATCGTTGGCTCCGTCGTCGGCCCTGCGAAGAAGGCACCAGCTTCCTCCCCCACGTTGTCCCGGAAAGTGCAGTTAACCACCGTTGGCTTGCTTTCCTCCGCGCACGAGATGCCGCCGTCTGTGTTTCGAGTGATGACACAGTTTGTGATAATCGGTAGGCTCCCCGAACCGCGCGAGGAGATCCCGGGTCCTCTGTTCCCGGTAATCGTGCAATCACGAACGGTGGCGGTCCCACTAGAAAGGGCAATCCCTGAATTCGAGTTTCCGCTGACAAGACAGCCCTGAATGAACGCATCGCTGCGGTAGCAGTAGATGCCACCATAATCGCCAAGGTTATCACGGATCTGGCAGTTCTGGATCATCGGGCTGCTGCTATCGGCCACAATGCCCCTACCAAGGTTCCGTGAGATGACGCAGTTTCGGATTGTCGGGCTGCTGCCTTGGGTGCACCAAATCCCGGAGACATTCCTTGCTTTCGTGATAGTGAAGCCGTCAATGACGACGGCGGAAGTCTCCCCGCTGTGAAAATCGAACCCACGGTGGACGCCGCCGCAGTCGATGATGCAACGGTCAGGGCCGTGTTCGCTACGGATAGTGATCGTCTTCCCCGCAACGCTCAGATAAACGTTGCCCGACCCGGTGTAGACACCGTCCGAAACCAGGACCGTATCCCCGGGGCTCGCGGCATCGATGCCTTCCTGAATGGTAGGATAGTCCGCTGGCACGCGAATCGTGTCAGCACTTGCGGCGGTCGCAAGACAGGTGACGAAGCTGCAGACTAGTACGTCGCGGCGCCAAGCTGACATGACTCGGTGGCCTCCTTTCCGGTGATTATCTGGGATTTCCCATTAATCACACCCGGCACCACCATTATACCGGGACGAGCCAACCGATTCAAGCAAAACGCCCTATCTCGCTCTGACACTCTGACCCCATGTGCTTCCAAAAGCGACGTAAAACGTGGGACTTCTCGCTAAACCCTGGCGCGGTTCCCGTTTTCGTATGCCGTAGGCAGGGCAATTCGCGTCCCCCACGGCTAAAGCCACGGGCCACCCACTTGCCGGCGACATGCGGCCTGTGCCAAGAAGGATCTGCATCCCGACCTGTGTTGTCGAAGACGCTCGGGGTGGACAGATATAAGCCCGATCGTGTATGCAGGCGGCATTATGGACAAGCAACACAGCATAAAACGTATCGGTGTGCTCACCGGCGGCGGTGACTGCCCGGGGCTCAACGCCGTGATCCGGGCCGTTACCAAGGCCGCCATCGCGGAGCACGAGTTCGAGGTCTTCGGGATCGAGGACGGCTATCTGGGTCTGATCGAGAATCGGATACGCCGGCTCACCTTCAACGACGTATCCAACATTCTCGATCGCGGCGGTACGATCCTGGGCACCAGCAACAAGGCGAATCCCGCGCATTTCTGCGTCGGGCACAACTCCGCCGGCGAACCGATCTTCGAGGATGTCACCGACACCGCGCTGAAGCACGTAAGTGAGCACGGTCTGGACTTGCTCGTGTGTATCGGCGGTGACGGGACCATGTCAGGTGCATCGCGCCTGGTAAGCCGCGGGCTTCACGTGATCGGTGTTCCCAAGACGATCGACAACGACCTGGCTCACACCGAGGTAACGTTCGGGTTCGATACCGCCGTCTCGACGGCCACGGATGCCATGGACCGGCTGCGTACAACGGCCTCGAGCCACCACCGTGTCATGTTGCTCGAGCTGATGGGCCGCAACGCCGGTTGGATCACGCTTCATACGGGAGCTGCAGGCGGTGCGGACATCTTGCTGATCCCCGAGATCGAATACAACCTGGAAGCTGTGTGCGAGTCTTGCCTTCGGCGGAGCAAATCCGGCCGGGCGTATACCCTGGTGGCCGTTTCGGAAGGGGCGAAACCCATAGGCGGGCAGGTTGTGGTGGATCATGTCGTGCACGAGTCACCCGATCCCATCAGGCTCGGCGGGGTCAGTGAGGTGCTCTGCGAGCAAATTGCCGAACAAACCCGGCTGGAATGTCGTGCGACGATCCTGGGGCACGTTCAGCGCGGCGGCGCGCCGACGGCGCACGACCGCGTGCTCGCGACGATGTTCGGGCATGAGGCCGTCAACATGATTGTCCGCGGTGAATTCGACCGAATGGTGGCAATGCAGGGCGGCCGTTTGACGAGCGTGCCCATCGCGGAGGTCGCCGATCGCCAACGGCTCGTCCCACTGGATCACCCGTTGGTGGCGGCCTGCCGCGCAACGGGCGCTTCATTCGGGGATTGAGCAAATCTGGCCGGATACAGCGGATGAGCGGTTCGCCTCTTCAGTGATGGGGAGCGCAACGATTCGCGTCCACCACAGCTTACGATTGGGGATTGGTGATTGCGGATTGCGGATAGGCCACCCGCCCTCCCATTCGAGTCCCCCAAGGCTAAAGCCATGGGCCACCCTTCAAAGCCATGGGCCATCCGACCATTATGTGATTCGGTCCGCTCCCTCACGGTCGCGGTTCGGTTTGCGGTCGCAGCTCGGTTTGCGGTCGCGGCTCGGTTTGTCGTGGCGGTTCTCATTCACCCTTCAAGTGGATAGCCAATGCCCGGAGCCAGCCCCGCTGTTGAGAAAACTTGCCCCGCCCCGCGAAATCCGGCGGCCGGCGACGTTCTTGAGGGTGAGGACGTGGAACCGGCAAACGCCATGAAAGGATCACAAGCCATGAAAGCGAAGGCTCAGAAGATTATTGGACTGGTCGTTGTTCTGCCGCTGATCGCGGCTTGGGCCGCTCCGACGTATGCCCAGCGGAGCGATAAAAAGTACGAGCACCAATATTCCAGGCTCGACGTCGAGTTTCCCGGTGGGACGTTGAGCGAGTACGTGGATCAGCTTCGCCAGTCCCGGCCAGATGGTGCCGCCAACGTACTGGTGATGCCAAACGCCGAGAAGCTTTTGGTGCCCCCGGTGACGCTGGTGGCGGTGGACGTCGAGGCGGCGGTCCGGATGCTCGAGGGCATGTACGTTCTTCCTGACGGCCGGAAGGCCCGCGTCGATGTCCAGAGTTACTCGATCGGCGATTCACCAGATTTGGTGATGAAGATTACGGCCGAATACGATCAGATCGACATTCGGGCTTCCGTGTGGAATCTGACTGAGGCACTCATGAACGGCCAGACGGCCGAGGAACTGCTCGGCGCGGTCGAGGCCGTTCTGTCGCTCTTCCCGGAGGAGAAGGCAAAGGTCTCCTACCATCCGCCGACACGGCTTCTGATCGCACGCGGGACCGACGAGCAACTGGATCTGGTCCGCGAGGCCATAGACGAACTCACCGAGGGCGCAGAGCGTCGCCGTGATCGTATCGAGGATCTTCGAAACGACATCGGTGAGCACGAAGAGGAGTTGCAGATGCTGGTCGGCGAGATGAAGATCGCCGAACAGGTACTCTCGCTGGCCAAGTTACGTCTGAGCCGCTCCAAGGACCGCTTTGAGGAAGGAGCCGTGGCTCCCGAGAACGTCGCCGGGTCGCAGATCCCTGTAACCCGGAACGAGGCGCACCTGGACAACCTCAAGATGCGATCCGCACGCATACAAGCTAAGCTCGATTCCCTGAAAGAAGCATTGAAGAAGCTGGAGGAGCCGCGAGAATAATCCACGAGGCTTCCGGGAGAGTTAGACCAAAGACGATGCATCACTGAAAGCGGTATCGACGTGGAGGATGTGCTCCGTCTTACCGGCGAGATCGCCTCGGGGAATCCCGAGGCGTTCGCGCGCTTATATCGAGCGAAGTTCGGGCACGTGCTTGCTGTGGCGCGACGGGTGACGGGCTTCGATGAAGATGCAAGCCTCGATATCGTACAGGACACCATGATGCGTGTTATCCGTTATATGAGACCGTTCGATGACGCACATGTGCTGGACAGATGGCTGGCACGAGTGACCCGCTCGGTGGCCATCGATCATTTACGACGCGAGCGGCGACGGCGCATGCGCGAGTCCGCGGCGGTGGATGACCGTGTGCAAGGTGCTTCCGATGATGTGGAAGAGGTCCAGGAGCGCCTGGAGTGGGTCCAACGCGAGTTGCGTGGGTTCGATCGAGTGACTGCGGAGATGATCGAACTGCGTTTCCGGGCAGGCTTGACGTTGGCCTCCATCGGACAACGGCTGGGAATCGGTACCGGCGCCGTACACGGGCGTTTGAACCGGGCCATTACCAAACTGCGACAGCGAGCCATGAACGATGAGTAATTCGACGATCCATGAAGGTGGCGCAAACGGCGACGGCGCATGGGATGCATTGTCGGATGCCGGCCGTTCGCGTCGTGATGCCATGCTCTCCGAGTTCCAGGCTGCCGTCGTGCGCGAAGGTAGGCGGCGGCGTGTGCGTCGATCCGCCGGCCGAGTGGCGGGAACGATGTTACTACTTGCCGTCTTCGGCTTCACGCTGGTCAGAACCTGGCCGGGTTCCACGGACCCAGGCATCGCCCGTCATGATCCCCCGAGTCGAGTTGTGAGCCCGCGCTACGTGTCCGTGCAGATCTTGGCGAGTGTCCCCGGTGCACTGGACCGCCACCGCATCGACACGGAGATCGAGCTTGGTGACTACATCGTCGATAATCGAGAGCTTGTCGCGACACTCGCCGCCATTGGTCGGCCGGCGGGGTTGATCTCATCTCAGGGAGGCACGCGGCTGACTGCGGCCGTCACCGACGCCGAGATGACGCCCGAAGAAAACGATCGAACAGGCCTCGAGGCTCCCTCGCTGCCTGCGGGAGACGACAGACGTCCCAATGGACGCGGGTGCGCCGCTTGTGGGGGCACCGGTCGCCAGGTGTCGTTACCGGCGGATCATCCAACGGTGGCGGCTATCCGCCCGACAGGCCGCTCACCGGTCTCGAGCTGGGATCCGGTCATACTATTCCATCAGATCTTGGACAGGGCGTACATGACCACGATGAAGCCGAGGATCCATGGGATTGCCCGGGCGAAAGCGAAGCCGAGCTCGATCATCACGTCGGATTCGACCTTGTCCTCGACAGGTTCCGCCACTTCATCAAACAGCGAGTCGTATGAGAGCTGGGCGCTGGCTTCGAGGTCGTCGAGCATCGCGGCCGCATTGGCGTAGCGATCGGCTGCCTGCTCGGCGCAGGCGTGAACGATAACATCGCTGACGCGCGCCATGTCCCACCGCATGCTGCCCCACTGACGGTTCTCGGGCAGGGCCGGGAACGTCGCGGCATCTCGCCCGGTCAGCAGTTCATGGAGCACCTTGCCCATGGCAAAGACATCTCCCGACTTATCCATAACACGGTCGGGTGGCATGTATCTTGGGGTGCCGATCAGCTTACCCTTGCTGGGATCAGCCGTCAGAATACCGATGTCGGCCAGTTTCGGATGGCGGTTGACGAAGACGATGTTCGACGGTTTCACATCGCGATGGACCAGTTCCAGGTTGTGTAATCGGGCGAGTCCGCCGAGAAGCCTTCGTACTATCTCCATGG
>JAUXGE010000144.1 GCA_030622435.1 Planctomycetota bacterium | reverse complement strand
GCCGATTAGAGCGCTTTCGACCTTCTTGTAGCGTCCGCCCCCCGTGGCGGACGTACTATTCGAGGGTTTTGCCTTCTCCATCCCGCTACGCGTGGAATGAAACTGCTCTAGACGACGCCCTGATCCAACATCGAGTCGGCGATCTTCAGGAAGCCGGCGATGTTCGCGCCGTTGACGTAGTTGCCCGGAGTACCATAGGCCTCTGCCGTATCCACACAGGCCTTGTGGATGCTCTTCATAATGCCCTGGAGCTTCTGGTCCACCTCTTCGCGCGACCATCCATACCGCATCGAGTTCTGAGACATTTCCAAACCGGAGACGGCCACGCCACCGGCATTGGCGGCCTTGCCGAGACCGTAGAGAACCTTGCTCTCGAGGAACACATTGACCGCGTCCGGGGTGCTCGGCATATTCGCGCCTTCGGAGACGCAGTAGCAGCCGTTCTTGACCAGGTTGTTGGCGTCCTCGGCGTTTATCTCGTTCTGCGTGGCGCTGGGAAGTGCCACGTCACACTTGACCTGCCATAGTGGGTTGCACTTGGAACCCGGTTCTGCGGTATGGTACGCAGCCTTTGGATACTCGTCGGCATACTCCTTGATCCGTCCGCGCCTTACGTTCTTGAGGTCCATGACGAACGCGAGCTTCTTCGCGTCGATGCCCTCCTCGTCCACGATGAATCCGCTGGAGTCGGAGAATGTCAGGACCTTGCCGCCAAGTGTGAGGACTTTCTGGGCTGCGTACTGGGCGACGTTCCCCGAACCGGAGACGACGCACGCCTTGCCCTTGAACGATTCGCTGCGAGTCTTGAGCATCTCTTCGGCGAAGTAGACCTGGCCGTAACCGGTCGCCTCGGGTCGAATCAGGCTCCCGCCCCAGTTCAGCCCCTTTCCGGTCAGTACACCCTCGAACCGGTTGGTAAGTTTCTTGTATTGGCCGAACATGAAGCCGATCTCGCGGCCGCCGACGCCGATGTCGCCGGCCGGCACGTCCGTATCGGCCCCGATATGGCGGAACAGCTCGCTCATGAAGGCCTGGCAGAAGTGCATGACCTCGTTGTCACTCTTGCCCTTGGGGTCGAAATCGCAGCCACCCTTGCCGGCACCAATGGGCAGCGTCGTCAGGGAGTTCTTGAAGATCTGCTCGAAGCCCAGGAACTTGATGATGCCCAGGTTCACCGACGGGTGGAACCGGAGTCCACCCTTGTAGGGGCCGATCGCGCTGGAAAACTCAACGCGGAATCCGCGATTGACCTGAACCTCTCCCTGGTCGTCAACCCAGGGAACGCGGAACATGACAACCCTCTCGGGCTCGACGATCCGTTCGAGGATCTTCGCCTTGCGGTACTCGGGGTGCTTGTCGAGCACCGGCATTAACGACTCGGCAACTTCCTGAACCGCTTGATGAAATTCCTTCTGCTCGGGGTTCTTGGCAATCACCCCTCCCATGAAGGTGTCCACAGCGCTAGCCATTGGTGTTTCTCCTTTTTGCCTGTCCGTACTGTGCGTTGGCCTTAGCCCCAACGTTGAATCATATGCAACCCGTTCGTGGACGACCCGTCAGGGAACGTGACCCTGACCCCGTGATCGACGGAAAACGAACGTGCCAGCCCCCCCGGAACCCGGCGGTTTTCACGGGGCCGCCGAAGGTAGCCAACCGCGGAGTATCGCTCTATCTCCGGCGGCCATCAAGCACCCCGACTCGACCTCGGGGCCGTGCCACGGCCATTGAGTCCCGAGCCGAGTCGACGCCGGCCGAAACCGTCGGGGGCCGACTCCGGCTCCCCGCCGGTGCCGGAACGCAGCCGCAAACCAAGTCGGCGCGAACCGCTCACCGGCACGAACATGAAGCACCTGATTAGCAATCACCGTGCCAGATCGATGGCAGGACACCCTCGGAGGCGCCCGGGGGTGGGATGCCGGGCCTCGGGCTCTGCGGAAGATCGAGTCGAGTGGGTACGATGCCGTCTGGAAACGCTCACCGGGTGGATCTCACGCCCCGGTTGCCGAGGCCCGGATCAGTCCGCCCGGGCGAACGCCCCCTCTCGAATCGCAGGTGGCGTGCGTGGGCGGGCGGGATGTTCTGCAACACGATCGTCCGGTCGAACTGGTGGTCACGGATGTTACGCGAGAGGTAGGCGGACACCCATTGGATGCGCGCGCGGCGCCGCCCCAGCGAAAGCAGCCGGGATGTCCGACGCAAGCCCACATATTCGAAGTAGCTGAGCACACCGCCCGGCTTGAGACCCCGCCGGATCACTTTGAACACATCACGTACGTCCCTCAGCTTGAACGCCGTCAGCGGCAGACCGGAGATGATGAAGTCGTACCGATTCTCGCAAGTAAGATCCTGAACAGGCCGCCGAAGAAGCCGAACGCGACCGGCTTCGACACCCGGGGCGAACTCGGGCTGCGCGAGCACCTCACGCTCGAGAATGTCAGCGAAATCGGGATGCAGCTCACAGATGTCCAACTCGTCTTTCTCGCCCAACAGTGGTCCCAGGTGGCGAGTTACCGCCCCCGTGCCGGCGCCGATCTCCAAAACCGTCGCAGGCTGTCCAAAACGCTTGAAAGGCTCGCACAGCGCAGCGGCAAGGGCCGACGAACTCGGAGATAGCGCCCCGACAATGTGCGGGTCTCGAAAGTAGCCGGTCAGGAAACGCAAACGGTGATGCAGGGTCAACTTGGAATCCTCACTGGCAGAAGCAACGTCGAGGGTATGGCCAATCTTCCTTCCAACCGATCGGCCGGCACGTCATCCATAAGCCCCGCCTGTTACGTGCCATGAACACGGCGAGTACACCTTCCATGCGATCCTACTCGGGCACGGTTATTCTGACCAGCCCGGTATCCTAACTGTTATATCATCGTGCACGAGTCGTCGCCGACTTGACACGCCCTTTTATCCCTGAGGGCATCTGCTACACTCGCCCCTGTCAGACTTCGACGGGAAGCCGAACCGATGACGCATCCAACACACGTGGCATTCATCTCGCTTGGCTGTGCCAAGAACCTGGTCGATTCCGAGAAGATGCTCGGGCTGTTGGCCGAGTCCGGCTGCATCATCACATCCGACGAGTCCGATGCCGACGTTATCGTGATCAACACGTGCGGCTTCCTCGAAGCGGCTCGCGAAGAGGCCGACGGGGTCATCCGCGAGGCGGTTGACAGGAAGCGCGAGGGGCGGGTCAAACGTGTCGTCGTCGCCGGATGTCTTCCACAACGCGACGGAAAGGCGATCCTCGAGCGGATCAGCGGTGTCGACGCCCTCGTGGGCGTCAACAACCGGGACGACGTCGTGCGGGCGGTCCGTGGGGTGAAGAAGCCACACAAGGGTCGGAAGCGAAAGCCCGCCCTCTACCTGAGCGAGTATCACCCGTTCGTCCAGCTCGATACGGCCCGCCTCCGGATCACCCCGCGGCACTATGCCTACCTCCGGATCAGCGAGGGGTGCGACCAGACATGCACGTTCTGCACAATCCCTGCCATTCGCGGGCGAATGCACGGAAAGCCGCCCGAGATCGTCCTGCAGGAGTTGGACGAGCTGGTCGGAGACGGGGCGGTCGAGATCATTCTCATCGGTCAGGATACGACCGGCTACGGGCTCGGAGACGACGGTTTCGATATCGGGCTCGGGGGGCTGCTGAGACGGCTCGACTCCGTGGAGGGACCGGCATGGATTCGGCTCATGTACGCCTATCCTTCAGGGCTCACCGAGGACATCATCGAGGCAATAGCGGACGGCGAGCGGATCTGCAACTACATCGATTTGCCACTCCAGCACATCAACGACCGGGTTCTCAAAGCCATGGGCCGCCGCATCACCCGCCTCGACACGGAACGCCTGCTGGAGAAGCTTCGCGATCGCATTCCCGGCGTGGCCATCCGCACCACCCTGATTGCCGGCTTCCCCAGCGAGACCGAAGGGGAGTTCGAGGAGCTTCTGGGGTTCGTCCGGGATTTCCGCTTCGACGCGCTCGGTGTTTTCCCGTATTCATATGAACCGGAGACTCCTGCGGCCCGCATGAAGGGCCAGTTACCCGAGGAGATCAAGCGGCAGCGTGTGGACGCCCTGATGACCGCCCAACAGGGAATCGCCTTCTCTCTGGCAGAGCAACGTATCGGCTCCACGTTCGAAGTGCTGGTCGACGAGCAAGGTGAGGGTGGTACCGTGGTCGGCAGGCATCGGGTGCAGGCGCCAATGGTGGACGCGGTAACCTACGTGGAGAACTGTGACGCCTTACCGGGAGACTTCGTAACGGTTTGCTGCACCGGTCGTGACACGTACGATCTGGTGGCCCGGCCGGTGTAGGTGACTCGATCCGAGGTTCCTGCATGAACGCGGCTCGACAGGCGTAAGATGCATGAAAACGGCGCTTAACCTACCCAACCAGATCACGATCGCCCGATTGCTGCTGGCAATCGTCTTCTTCGTCCTGCTCTCGCAGTACTCTCAGAAGACGCCGCGCCCGGGCATGCTCGACGTTGCCGCGGTGATCTTCATCATCGCGGCCGTCACCGATTTCCTGGACGGATACCTCGCACGGAAGTGGGGGCAGGTCACGGCCTTGGGTCGCGTACTCGATCCGCTCGTCGATAAAGTCCTGATTTGCGGGGCTTTCGTCCTGTTCGCCGGAAGACCTTTCTTTGATGAGACGGGCCACAACGTGACCGGCGTGCATGCGTGGATGGTGGTCTTGATCGTGGGGCGTGAGTTGCTGGTTACCGGGCTACGCGGGTTCAACGAGTCACTCGGCATCTCCTTCGGCGCGTCGATACACGGGAAGGTGAAGATGTGGATGCAGAGCATCGCGGCCCCGGCGATTCTGCTGATCGTTGCGCATGAGGAGATGTTCGGGGCGGCGGCCGAGCCGGCGAAGAAGACGCTTGTGTGGCTGACGGTCATTGTCACGGCGCTCTCGACCGTCGGATACCTGGTCCATTCCCGTCACATTCTCGAAGAGAGCGGCCAGGCGTGAGCGAACTCGATTACGTGTCGGCTCTCCTGCTTGGGATTATCCAGGGGCTGACGGAATTCCTGCCCATCAGCAGCAGCGGCCATCTCGCAATGACCCAGCGATGGCTGGACCTGGATCCCGACAGTACGCCGATGCTGCTGTTCGATGTGCTCGCACACCTCGGCACGCTGGTTGCCGTGTTCTTCGTATTCGCCAAACCCGGTGTCCGGTACGTTCGGCGGCTGGTGCTCGAGTCGAGCGGCTCATGGTCCCGCCGGCGATATGCATGGCGCATCGCGGTGCTCGCGGTCGTGGCCGCCATCCCCACCGCCATCATCGGCTTGTCGTTGAAGGATCCGTTTGAAGCGGCGTTCGACAAACCCGTGTGGATCGGTTCCTGTCTGCTCGTAACAGGTGTCATGCTGGCGGTCCTGGCTGCGCTCAAACGAGGTCGGCGGGGTTGGAAGGATTATCGCTGGTGGGAGGCCGCCCTCATCGGGATCGCTCAGGGTATGGCGATTCTCCCGGGCATCTCGCGCAGCGGTGCGACTATCTGCATGGCGTCCTACTGCGGCTGGCGCCGGCGATGGGCGGCCGAGTTCAGTTTTCTGATAGTGATCCCGGCCATCGTCGGCGTGGCAATCCTGAAGCTGAACGAGACATTCGGTCTGCCGCACGAGCAACTCGCGGCCGTGAAGTGGGGACCCGTCATCGTCGGCAGCGTTGTGTCTCTCTTAGTCGGTATCGTCGCTTTGAGACTCCTGCTAGGCGTCGTCCGCCGCGCGAAGCTGCACTACTTCGCCGTCTACTGCTGGCTCGTCGGCCTGATCGTCGTCGCGACGGCATGAGCCGGAGCGGAGTCGCCCCTGACCCCGCCAAGAAGGGTCGACCTCGCGAAAGGCATTCGGACGAAGAGCCAGGTCCTGGAGGTTGTGAGGGCAGCCTCAACACCAGATCTCCGAAACCCAAGCTTGACATTTACCGATAATACGTATAATGTTACGTATTATGCGTAAATCGACCCCTATCGACGCTTTGCTATCGAAAGTCGTCCAGGATGTGCTTGCCGTCACCTTGATGCTTCCCGGCAAGTGGTGGTATCTGAGCGACCTGGCCAAGCACCTCGGGCGACGGGCGTCAAGCCTTCAGGGTCCCCTGGCGAACCTCGTAAGGAGCGGTGTGCTCCGTCGCCGGAAGGACGGGAACCGAGTCTACTACCAACCCGACCCGGAGTGCCCCTTCCTACCGGAACCTCAAGGCCTCATTGTCAAGACCGGCGGCCTCGTCGGCCTCCTTCGCACCGTCCTCGAACCGCTTCAAAACCGTATCGACGTGGCCTTCGTCTACGGCTCCATCGCTCGAGGCGAGGAAAGTTCGGCAAGCGACATCGACCTGATCACCGTGGGTGACGCAGGCCTCGCCGATCTCTCCCCCGCTCTCCAACAAGCCGAAGCCCGTCTCAACCGTCCCATCAACGCCATAGTGTACACTCGCGCCGAATTTGCTAAAAAGGTGTCCACCGGAAACCACTTCCTTCGAGCCGTGCTCGACAAGGAGAAGCTTTTCGTTGTAGGCGATGAGCATGACCTGGAACAAGCTGCTCTTAGACCACCGCGTCGAGCCGCACGCGACAAGCAAGCAGGAACTGCACGCCCTCCATCGCGCCGTCGCCCGTGATCTCGCCGACGCCGAGGACGCCGACGCCCCGCTCTGGCGGACCGCCAAGGGGAAGACTAAAACCCTCACGGCAAACGGCATGAAGGGCAAGGATGTCCACCGTATGGTCAAGCGACGGTTCAAGGAGGCTGGCTTGCAGGCCAACGTCCCGACATGCCACACTTTCCGAGCAACGACCATCACGGACTTGCTTGAGCAGGGCGTTCCGTTAGAAGACGTGCAGCACCTCGCCGCCCACGCCGACCCGCGGACGACGCGGCTCTGCGACCGGCGAAAACGGCAGGTGACGAGGAACATCGTGGAAAGGATTTCGATTTAGGCTAACGACAAGAGACGGACAATTATGCGTATCACGAACTTTCGAATCGAGAACTTTCGCAACCTCGGCCTCGCCGAGTCGACCGACACTCCTGACTTCATCGTCATTTGTGGGGGTAATGGGTGCGGCAAGTCCGCCCTACTCGAAGCGTTAATGACCGCCAAGGAGCATGCCGGGAGATATAAAGGCTTCGCCTTCGACACGCAGGTTGTTGCTGCCGACGCCAACGAGGCCTTTATTTCGATGACCCTGTCATTCACCGAGGCAGAGAGGCAGTTCGTAACTGAACATTGGATGACAGAATGCCCCGAGCAGGAAGAGATTGTCATTGAAATCCTCCGAGGAGGCAGAGCCAAGACTGCAAGACGGTCTGACGCCACGAACAAGCTCTTGAGCTATTACTCAAAGGAGTTTCTGCATTCACCAGGCTTTTTTGACTACATCGACGCCTTTCGATATTCACCAAAGGTCTCGCTCAACACGTGGAGCACCGATTTTCTCAGCGATGAACACACCCGACTCACGCTTGGGGCTCCGGGCTCCCAGAAGTTTCAGAACACGAAGCGATACCTCGTTGGGCTCAAGATGTTTGACCTTCAACAACTCCAGCGTTTACAGCACGATGCAACGCACGAGCCAACCGATTCGCTTCAGGAGATTCGCGACTTCTTCGACGGTTTCTTTAGCCCCATGAAGTTCGTCGACGTTCGCATCGACACGTCGCCGTTCCGATTCATCGTCGATACACCTCGTGGCTCAATCGACATTGATGACCTTAGTGGCGGTGAAAAGGAAGTCTTGAATCTCTTCGTTAGGTTCCACCAACTTCGACCGCAAAACGCTGTGATACTTTTCGACGAAGCTGATGCTCATCTTCATCCCGACTTGGAGCGACGCTATCTTGATGTCTTGCGAAGACTCGGCAAGAATAACCAGATGTGGATTACTACGCACTCACCCGAAATGATGATTGGAGCGGGAGCGGACAGCTTGTACACTGTACTCAAGGAGCCGCAACAGGAAGGCGGCAATCAGTTCGTTCGCGTCACCGACGACGAAACGCTTTACGAATCCCTTTCCGAATTAATGGGCTCACGCGGAATCGTAAGCTTCAATCAACGTGTTGTCTTCATCGAGGGGCGTGAATCGTCTGCCGACCGTGAAATCTTTGAGCACTTCTACCCGCCGGGCCAACACAACGTCAGTTTCGTCCCCGTTGGAAACTCTGCAACCGTGTCTAGCATTGCTCACCGAGTAAACTCATTATTATCGTCATCCATCACCTTTCAGCAGTATTTCAGCATCGTTGACGGCGACATTCCGCGGCCGCACACCGACACAATTCCAAACAACCGGCTGTTCCGGCTTCCAGTGTACCACGTCGAGAACTTCTTACTGGACCCAACCGCGATTCTCACGGCACTAAGTGACATGCTTGGAAACACGTGCCCGTACAGTTCGGAGGTAGAAGTCGAAGCGAAGCTCAAAGAACTTCTCATCCAAGATACCCACCTCAATGCCTTCACGAAAGCGTTGCGAGACAGTCGAGTAGCCACAATCGCAAGGGGCATCACTGATGGGCTCTATCAGGACAACCAGGCACCGGCATCGACCGTCCCGTCGTTTGACGCCATGAAGGCCGAGGCCCGCACGACACTCAATGCCGCAAATGGTGACGGAACGTGGAAGGAACGTTGTAAGGGCCGAGAAGTACTTCGAGCACTCGCCCATCTGCACAATATAAGGTACGTGCACCTTCGAAACTCCATCCTGTCCAATTTGAGCAAGCCACCTCCTGGCTTGGCTAACACTTTGAACCCGATCCTCGGAATTCAGGCGACCACGCCCCCAAAAGAGACGGAACGCGATGCCGTAGAGGAATGCGAATCCTAAAAAGCTTCAGCGGAAGATTTCCCGCTCTCGGGCCGGAACCCTCCTGCTGGGCCTTGTACCCGGCTCCAATACGTGCTCAATCCTCCACGTGATAAACGCGATTATCACGTAGAGAAAGGACCACGAAAGCCATGCCGGAATGGAGTCCGGATTCGACTACCAAAGCCCTGGTCAAACAGGCGCCCGGCTACTCAGCCCACTCGATGCGTCATACGTTGATCACAACGTCCCTCGAGAATGGGGAGAAGTCCGAAAACGTGCAGGATGCCGAGGGACACGCAAACCCGCCGACCACGCGGTTCCTCAACGGCACGAAGCGCCCGGTCACGTGAAGCACGGCGGAGCGGATCGCTATTATCCGACAAGGACGACCGGCACGCCAGGAAGCACACACAACACCTCTTTTGACCACCGCTGCCCCCCTGTGGTAATGTCGTCCATATGCCCAACCCGGAGATCTTCATCCTCGCAGGACCAAACGGAGCCGGCAAGTCCACCGGTGCCGCCACCATCCTGCCAAAACGCTTTCCGACCTACCGGTTCCTCAACGCAGACGACATCGCCAGGGCCCTTGCCACCGACTCACGAATTGAGGCCGGCAAAGTGATGCTCCGTAGGATGCGGGAGCTTAGAGACCAACGCGAAACCTTCGCTTTCGAGACGACGCTCGCCGGTCGGAGTCACGCGCGCTTTCTCCAAGAAGCGAGACAGTCCGGATATCGAATCCACCTTGCCTACGTCTGGCTCTCCAGCGTGGAGCTTGCTGCGAAACGCGTTGCAGCCCGCGTCCAAGACGGTGGACACGACGTCCCCCCGGCCGACATCGAGCGACGCTACTGGCGTGGCATCAAGAACCTATTCAACCCTTTACTTGCCGCTGGCAAACCGCTGGGTGTTGTGCGATAATTCAGGCAAGAAACTGGTCGTGGTGGCTCGTGGTAGAATGAACGAAGAACCGACCATCTACGACCCACAACGATTCGACAGGATTCGCCATGCAGCCCGACAAGACCGAAGACGCCCTACTCGATAAGCGCCTCGACGACATCTGCGAGGGGTTCACGGAAGCCATTGACCGCGAGGTCGAACGGCGACAACGCGAGGGCTTGCCGATCTACGTCGCCGAGAATGGCAAGGTCGTTGACCTGCACGCAGCCGGACAAGACTGAAGACGCCCTGCTCGACAAGCAGCTCGATGCCCTAGGGCATCGAGCATGACCCAAACGTGATGCAGAAGGATGATCGCCCTCGCTTCCTGCGTTCCGTAGGTCCACTTTACGTTTGCGTCTTCCCGCTGGTCCTGACCCTTCTAGTAATCGCCAAATTCACTCAGGACCTGCTTCGGCATCTGTCGGTGGTCAGTCTCTCGAACGCAGCATGCAGCGCAGGGATCGTAGCCTATACGATTCTCTATGTGCTTTGGGTCCGTTGGCGGAAATAAGGAGCGAATCTTCCTCTACCGGGTAGAGCTGAAGCTCAGCAAGCACTTGTTCAGCTAGCTTGAGACCCCAAGCCGGCGGTGTAGAACCGCCGTTGTCTTGGCCTGCTGCGGGGCTCGCGTCGGGGTGTAAAAAGGGACATTCTACGAATGGCACTGCCGTGGTTTTGGCTGATTCATTGGCGCGTAGCTCCCCGTTGCGCCTGAACAGCTTTGACCGAAAGTCTGTTCTGCGTTGATTCTTGCTCCGGTGTGGCCGGATGTTATGATGTTTCTGGCCTTCCCTGGCCGATATTTTATGTGC
>JAUXGE010000346.1 GCA_030622435.1 Planctomycetota bacterium | reverse complement strand
GCGAGGACCGGATCGCCGATCAGATGCGTCAGCCGGGAGAGGTACGTCATCTCCAGGATGAGATAGCCCAGGCCGATCGACGCGAAGTAACCAACCGTCACGCACTTGCGGGTTTGCGCGCGCGCCTCACTCGACCAGCAGAGGGGCGTCAGAATCAGCACGCCGCCAACCGCGCTCGCCAGGACGATCGCAAACACGACGAAGAGCAGACCCAGTTCGGCACGTGTCATCCAGGTGTCACCAAACGCCTGCTTGAGAGCCCGGATCGCCGACAGCCGGCAGAAGTTGTAGAAGAAGGGTCGATGGTCCGTCGGCGGTCTTACGTCGAACACCCATTCGTCCAGGAACCGATCCGACGCCGACGAGAACAATTGCCGGGCTGCGTAGTGATAGAGGTCGCCCACGCCGTCGGGCGCTTCGGGCAGTTGATCCGGGTGGTTCAGCTCTTCCGGCCGGATGCCCTCAAACCAGACCGGTGTCAGTTGGTGCTCACGGCAGAGGTGACGGACGCGCTCAATGTCTTCCTCGGTCCACGGCGATTTCCTGACCAGCGTGCATACACCCAGGTAGTCACGCACGACGACGACGTGTCGGCTCGGGGATCCGACCCCGGCGCGTCTGAGCACTTCGACAAACGTGGCCAGCAGCTTGACGTTGTCGCGGGGTGGCGTCTGTATACCGCGCGAGACTACCAACATGCCGCGCTCCGACAGGCGGTTGAAGCACGCGGTAATCCCCTCCACGGTCACGAGGTAGTCCTGCCCGAGCCCGCGCAGCCCGCTGGCTCCCGTGGCCAGAGACTCCAGCGTGACGAGCTGAATCAGATCGTAGTGCTTCGCCGTGTGCTCCACGAAGTGCCGCGGCTGGGCGGCCGTCGTGGATACGCCGGGACGATCGAACACGAGTCCGCCGTGCTCACGGAGCGGCCCACGCATCAGGGCGTACAGGGCCTTGTGGGGCTGCACGACATCGATCGTGGATGCCGCTTGTCGTGTCGCGAGCCAGACGTTTCCACCGCCGATCTCGCCGAGCAACAGCACGGCCGGTCGCTCGGGCGCGAGGCCGTAGGGGAACGCCATGAGTGTGTGGTCCACCACACCGGCTTCTTCGGCGCTGCCGATATTCAGAAGTGAACCGGCGCGATGGCCGTCGATGATGACGGCCGTCAAGGTCGGCGGCTCACCCTTGATCGACACGAAAGGCAGGTCGTGGAAGGCATCGCTGGAGTAGGCGGAGATTACGGCGCGAGGTCCGAACCGTTCTGTGATCTGCTCCGCCGTGCCTTGTCTCCGTAGGCGCTCCAGGTGGGCGGCGTCTTTGAACTGGTCGGTGCGGATGTGTGGGGGAGCCAGCCAAAGGACAGCGGCGGTCGCTGCAAAGGTTGCCACCAGCGCGATCAAGCGACGCGGACGAAACGGCGGAAGCATGCCGAGCGCGCCGACGAGTGCTATCGCGCCCATGAGCACGGCAAGCCACTGCGGTGGCACGCAGTACATGGCCATTGGCGCGAAGATCGCACCGGCAGCGCTACCGATCAGATTCGCGGCATACACGCGGGCGACGGCGCGGCCGGTGATCATCAAGGCCAGCCCGATCACCGACGCTCCGACGAAGAAAGGAATCGACAGCAGGACCCAGTACAGCAGCCAGTAGCCGATCTGCTGCCAGAACACCGACGGCAGCAGGACGGCGTCGGCAGGGATGCATGCGGCCAGCGCGGCCGCTACAGGGATCAGCGCGGCTGTTGCGAGCGTGAGGGCAAACAGTACACCGTTTGCGCGTTTGATCAGCCAAGGCCGCAGCAGGAGCAGGGCCGAACCACTAGCGCCGAATCCGAGCAGGGCTGCCGTGATGACAAGAAATGCGAAGTGATGGTAGCTGCTGACCAGCAGCACGCGCATTAGCGTGATTTCGAAGCCGAGCAGGGCGGCCCCGACAAATCCGACCGCCCACATGAACCCGCGGCAAGGCGTTGCCACTGCCGCAGCGGTCACGGTGCATCCCCGCGCGTCAGCGGCACGAAGCGGACCTGCGTGATCGTCCGGGAGCGACGTTCGCCTTTCTTCGTTTTGGTGATCAGCACCAGCCGCTGGATTTCGCGCGGGCCGCCGATCGGGATCGCAATCTGCCCGCCGGGCTTGAGTTGCTCCCACAGCGGCGGCGGGAGATGCCCTGCGGCGCAGGTGACGATGATGGCGTCGAAGGGAGCTTCCTCCTTCCACCCGAAGTATCCGTCCCCGCGGCGGCACTGGATGTCGCCGTATCCCTGCTCGCGCAGGACCTTCAGCGCCTGTTTGGCGAGTGGTTTGATGATCTCGACTGTGTATACGTGCGGCGTCAGATGGGCCAGCACGGCCGCCTGATAGCCCGAGCCGGTGCCAACCTCCAGCACCTTGGATTCGGGCGTGAGCCCCAGTAGTTCCGTCATCAACGCAACCATGTACGGTTGCGAGATCGTCTGGCCGTGTCCGATTGGAAGCGGCGAGTCCGCATGGGCCCTTCCCCGCAGCGACGGCGGCACGAAGCGATGCCGCGGGACCGTCCGCACGGCGTCAAGGACGCGCGGGCTCTTTACGCCGGTGCGGAAGTCCCACGCCCGCGCGATCTGATTCTGGACCATCTTCGCACGTTTTTTGGCGAACTCGCTTGCACCGGGTGGTTTCGGAGGCTGCCAATCCTTCGCCTCCGGTTTCGAGGTCTTGTCCTTGTGGTCGGCAGTGTCGCGATCCTCTGCGGCCGGTTGACGTTCGGCGGCCGAGGGTGGTTGGGGCGGTTGACTCGGTTGGCGCGGGGATAGGGTCCCGGGGGGTTCGATCCAGCTCACCGCGGCAACGCCGAAGACCACCACCATGGCCAAGATGATGAGAGGGCCGTTTGACAGGCGCATCGGCAACCCTTTCAGCGTGTTCCGGTCCAGTCGGACGCTGTGATGATTGCACCACAAGAACGGGGCCCTGGCAAGGCGCCGGGAAATATGGCACTATTCACATGTGCTCTGCGAGGTCCTTTGTAGGGTTTCGGTAAACCTCTTTTGAAGAAGGTTCGTCATGTTGTCTGGTGAGGAGATCGAGGCGCATATCCGCTTCATCACAGAAGCGATCGAGGCGCTGGCCGGGGATGATCGGGACGTCACGTCATGCGTCGAGATCGACAAGCGACTTCAGGATTTGCGTGATCAATATCAGGAGTGTCCGGACAGCCTCTTGCACCACGTACAACGTCTCTCGGCGCTACGCAACCGCTTCCAGGCGCTGCTGACGCAACGAGTCCCGCTCGTCGTGGACCGTTTTCATGAGGTCGGCAGGCAAATCCAGCTCGCCGAACGCGAGAAGGCCTTCTGGCGAGGTGTGCTGATTCATCAGGCGACGGAGAGTTCCCGAGAACATTTGGCGGGCGAGAACGCCACGGTCCGTGTTCAGTCCAGACGGTCTCGAACGATTCCTGCCGCAGGAACTGGAGAGAGAGATCGACTGGAAGGATTGATACGGGAATCCGGCTGCTGGGATCAGATCAGTTACCTCTCCCGAGCCAAGCTGGAACGTGCGCTCGATCAGGATAAGTTCAGCAAAACTCAGGCCGAGGCCATTGCGGGACTCTGCCCCGTCACCCTGAACCATCAGGTGAGTGTCCGCGCCTCGGGCTCGTAGCACTTCTTTGCGAGGGCGACCTGTGTCCCAGACCGGCCATGTGCGAGATGCCCTCTGCTGGCGAAAAGTCTTCCTATACTGATATTCAACGATCTACTATTCAGCCCATTATGCCCGAATTCTCTAAGACGACGAGATGTGACGGTGAACTTCACGACGTCGCTCGGAATCGTCCCAGCGAATTGTGGTTATTGCAGTTGCAGTGGAGGTGATATGGATTAGGGTATATGCATTATGGCATATCAAAAGACAGAAGAAGAGAAGAAAGTAGTGGACAGGAAGTACGCGAGTAAGTTCGGCGATTGGGTGACGGCCCGGCTCGTGATGCACATTGATGCATGCCACCCGGTACCCCAGAAGGTGAAAACCTTTCTCGACCAGGCTTTTCAGCAGAAATCTGACAAATCTGG
Source organism: Planctomycetota bacterium (assembly GCA_030622435.1). GTDB lineage: Bacteria > Planctomycetota > Phycisphaerae > UBA1845 > UBA1845. The sequence continues at coordinate 894 of JAUXGE010000346.1, read as the reverse complement.
GGCCGGTAAAGCGTCGAGCAAATCGGAGGCCGTTAAAGCGACCTGCGAGGTCCTCGGGTGGCTGGTCAAGGGGATCGAAGATCCGGATTGGCCGGAGCCCCACTCGAATGACCCGATTTACGAAGAAGATTGAATGGCCTGACCAATCGTTGGCATCACCGGCGGCGGCGCTTTGCTGACGTCGGCCTCGTACGTTCCGATAAGCGTGGCGCAACCGCGTAAACCGGTTCCCCGGTCTACGGTTCCTGTGTGGCGCCGTCGGGTTCGGTGGCCGAAGGTTGGATTCGTACCCGCCAAGCTGCTGCTTCTTCCGGCTTGCCCCAGGCCTCGTACAGAGCCCCCAGGTCACGAACGACTTGCCTCGTCCAGGGGGAGGTCTCGCCCCGGGCCGTCGACACTGTCTGATGGGCCGCCAGCAATTCTCGCTCGGCCTCCTCGTATCGTCCCAGTTCGGTCAGGCACGCGCCAAGGTCGCCCTGCGTCTTGCCCGTCTCCCAGTGCCCTTCGACGAGGGTCCTGCGCCGGATGGAGAGCGCCTCGCGAATCATGGGCTCCGCAGCTTGCGAGTCTCCGTTGTGTCGGACCAGGAGTGCCAGGCCGCAGAGGACATTCGCCACGTAAGGGTGCGCGTCGTCATAAGCCGCGCGGGCGCGCTCCAGCGCCCGCCTGTACAATTGCTCCGCTTCATCGACTTTGCCCTGTTTTTTCAGGATGTTGGCGAGGATGTACATGGAATGGACGGTGTCGGCGTTCGTCTCTCCCAGGACCTGAAGTCGTGTCTCGAGTGCATCGCGGGCGAGGCCCTCGGCCTCCTCCAACTTGCCGGCGTCCCACAGAAGCGAGCCCAGGTTGGTCATGGACATGAGGGTCTTCGGGTCCTCGGTTCCCAGCGTG
>JAUXGE010000238.1 GCA_030622435.1 Planctomycetota bacterium | reverse complement strand
TGTCGCAATACGATGTTTGCACGGGAAGAAACAAGTTAATACGGTTCTTGACAGGATTGTGCCTGGTATCTGACGCATGTTTAATAGAATCGTGTAGGTTTCTAGATGGCGGCGTCAGCAAGTCCCTGGGTGCAGGAGGTGTGCGTATGATGCGTCAGTTGTGTCCGTTCTGTTTCTTGGTGGTGGCAGCCGCATGGGCCCTTCCCGCTGCCGGGGGCGAAGGTCGAGTGCCGGGGGGGCTGTTTCCAGTCACCGTGCCTATCGGCAGTGGCGTTCTGCAGGTAAGCGACCTGCATTCGATCGCCTACACGGTGCACGGCAATCCGAAGGGCAAGCCCGTGTTCGTGCTGCACGGCGGTCCGGGTGTCGGAAGCTATCCGCGGTTGATGCAATACTTCAATCCGGAGAAGTTCCTCATCGTCCTTCACGATCAGCGCGGTGCTGGTCGAAGCCGACCGGCCGGTGAGATCCGCGAGAACACGACGTGGCATCTGGTCGCCGACATCGAACGGCTCCGCAAGCACCTCGGGATTGATGGGAAGATTCTGGTGTTCGGCGGTTCCTGGGGTTCGACGCTGGCACTGGCGTATGCCGAGAAGCACCCGGAGCACGTTTCGGGCATGATCATTCGCGGCGTTCATACGGGCGAGAGGAACGAGATCAACAACGGCTTTGTGGGACCGACCATGCGCCGCTTCTTTCCGGACGCGGCGGCCAGATTGGATGCCGTGCTTCCGCCCGACCTGAAGGCGTTCGAGCCGAAGTACCTTCTGGACCTCTTCAAGAACGCCGACGATGCCACGGTCAAACAGGTCGGTCATGCCTGGATTCGGGTGGCGGTCAAGGCCGGCGCCATGCACACGCCGGACGAGAAGGTGGAACAGGGTTGGGGTGATTTCGACCCCCGACCCGGCGCGATCATCGACTGTCATTACGCTTCCAACGGTTGCTTCCTCGAGGAAGGGCAGCTCGTGCGTGACGGTCACAAGCTCGAGGGCATCCCAGTCACGATCATCAACGGGCGGTACGATGTCGTGTGTCCGCCGATCCTGGCTTGGCGCGTTCACCAAGCCATTCCGGGCTCGAAGCTGCATATTATCGAGGAGGCGGGCCACAGCGAGGCGGAGCCGGGCACGACCGATGCGCTCCTCGAGGCGGTGGCCGAGTTCGAGTAGAGGACGCTCCAGTGTCTAGTGTAGTGACTAATCAATGGTGCATTGTGGCATGCTCCTGCTTCCGCGTATTTCGATCACTCCGAGCATTCCGCTTCCTCACGGTCGCGGCTCGGATAATTGAATGAAGTACGACATGGCAAAAGAGACACAGTCAACTTCCCGTATCAAGGACGCGCGTGGTCGATCGGTTACGCAACTAGATCCCGTCAGGCTGCACGTGTGGCATCGTCACGATGTTGTGGACGCCGAGACCCTGCACACTATCGTCGAGGACCTCGAGCCGGGTACGGCGAAGATGCTGCGAAGAACGATCATCATCATCCCGTCGGTCATCGTTGCCCTTGTGCTCGGTGTTGCCGTCCTCTATCACTTCTTTGATGCGTCTGCTCGGCGTGATCTGATCAGCACGTTGACGAACCCGGCCATCATGGGTCCGAACCTGATCTGCTGCTTCTTTGTTCCGTGGATGGTGGCCCGCCAGGCCCGATTGAAACGTGTGCGATTCGCCATGCTCGAGCATCAACGTTGCCCGCATTGCGGGTATGACCTGCGTATGCTTCCCGTTGCGCCCGAGGACGGCGCCACTGTGTGCCCGGAATGCGGATGCGCGTGGTTGATCGACGACACAGAGCTTTCGGAGCGCCTGGCTGCGACCGCCGCTCTTGGCGGGGACGTGAAAAAGCGAACAAGGTCGCTGATAGCTGTTGCGCTGGTGCTCGGTGTTCTTGCATTAGCTGGCGTGCTTTTCTTCATGAAGATGTCATGACTTCCTCGATCAGTGAGTCGAGTTGTATGAACGAGGGTCGATCCACCGGAGCAGACCGAATGAGTCGCGGGAGAGATGAGCGCGGCCGACTGGTCACTCAGCTCGACCCTGTTGCGATGCACCTGTTGCGCCGGCATGACATGATTCCGGCCGACACCCTGCGTGCGATTGCTGAGACCCTCGACCCGAAAGAGGTGAAACACCGGCCCCGGGCGGTCCTGCTCGCACCGATCTGGGTGCTTGCATGGTACGCCGCCTGGTTTGGCTATTTCCACTTCTTAAGTACGTGGAAAGGTTGGGATCCGATTCTGGCCACCTTTGGCGTGTTCTACTTCGTCTTCCCGTTTGCATGGGCGTACGTGGGGTTTCGGAAGGCGAAGAGTGCTCGTCACGAACGCATACGCTGCGTGATGCTCGAGTATCTCCGTTGCCCTCATTGTGGTTACGACATCCGTGGTCTGCCGGTCGATACTCGAGATGGAGCGACCGTCTGTCCTGAATGTGGTTGTGCGTGGAAACTCGATAGCTCCCAGACCGTCGGAGATACAGGCCGTGCCTGAGAAGGATAGGCCCATACGCCAACAGGCAGGGCGCATCAAGGACGCCCGGGGGCGACCAGTCAGCCGGCTTGACCCGGTCAAGCTGCATCTGCTGAATCTGCCTTCCATCATTCCCGCCGATGCGCTTCGGCCGATGGTCGATCAGATCATGCCGGGCGCAAGACGACAGAGGCTCATTCAAGTGCTCAGCGTGGCGCTCGGCTTCCTCGTCGTCGTGGGCGGCACCATCATCTACTTCAGATACTTCAGCGTCTGGAAGGGCTTCGATCCGGTCAACGTGACGATCTACATTATTCAGGTTGTCGTGATCCTTTTGGGCCCGTTCCTGGCTTTCCGCATGGCGAGGGCCCAGTATGCGGGTCGCGTCGCATCGGTGATGGTGAAGCACCTCCATTGCCCTCATTGCGGCTACGACATCCGCGGCCTGCGGACCGATTCTCGAGATGGCGCGACTGTCTGCCCTGAATGCGGATGCGCGTGGCGACTGGACAATACACAGACCGTTGGAGGTCAAGGCGGTGCCTGAGAAGGCAACAACTCGGCGCCGGCGGGCGAAGCGTATCAAGGACGCTCGTGGGCGTAGCGTGACCCAGCTTGACCCGGTCGCGCTGTACCTGTTGCATCGACACGATGAGGGGATTCCACATGAAGAGCTCCGTGAGCTGACTCGTGAGATCGGCATCGGCAAGCTGGACGAGAACTGGCTGGGGATTCTAGGCGGCGCCATCGGCTTTGCGTGCGCCCTGGTGCTTATGATCAGCGCGGTCACTGAACTGATCAATGGGAGTATACTCGTCGCTGGGTTCGTGCGGCGAGCGATCTGGTACCAGGGAATCTGGGCGGTGCCGTTGGCATTCTGGAGAGCCGCCCGCCGTAACCGCTTCCACCGTATCCGCCGGATAATGCTCGAGCACCTCCGCTGCCCGCATTGCGGTTACGATATCCGGAGTCTGCCAGAAGGCGCCCGAGGACGGCGCCACGGTTTGCCCCGAGTGCGGCTGTGCCTGGAAACTGGAGAAGGCATTGAATGACCGAGCCAACGAAGAAGAGAGGCATGCGGATTAAGGATGCGCGAGGCCGGTCGGTGACCCAGCTCGACCCGGTGGCGATGTACCTGCTGCGCCGGCAAGATGTGATCGGCGCCGACGTACTGCGGGCCATTGTGGGGGAGAAGGGGGTTCGAGTGACGTGGAAGGAGCGAGTCGGGCTCGGCATCGGTCTCGCAGGTGCGGTGCTCGTGATCTTCCTCTTCACACACGCGGCCGTGACCGGTGATTTACGCGGCGCGCCTCTTGCCAAGTCCTCCAGCCTGGTTTTTCTCTGTTCCATTCCGTGGGTCATGTGGTACTCGATCAAGCGGATGCGTTTCGGGAGCGTTGCAGCGGCAATGCTCAAGTACGCGCGTTGCCCACGCTGCGGGTATGATCTGCGTCTGCTTCCGACGGATCCCGAAGACGGAGCCACTGTCTGCCCCGAGTGCGGTTGTGCCTGGCGTTTGGGGAATCGCCCGTGTGCGGACGATAATGGGAACGGCGCATCGGGTTTGCCGCAGGCAAGCAGTTCTGGGAATGCAGAAGAAGATGACGTCAACTGAGAAGGAACACCCTCGACTTCGCCATGCGGGACGTGCCGGGGGCGGCAGTGGTAAGCCGGCCGTCCTGCGCGGGCTGGTCTACCCGTTTCGACAAGCATGGCGCGCGTTTCAATACGTCGACGGCGCCTACCTTAGAGGGTACCCGGAACTTGAGCTTTTCCCAACCGAGGAACAACGTCGACGGGCCCTGCGACGGGTAGTGTCCAAGTTCCTGTGGCAGCGGGCATTCTGGGTCTCAGTCGCCAAGACGCTGGCTTTCGCGATTCTGCTGGGTCTGCTGGCAGTGACGCTGCTCTTAGCGCTGCGGACGTGGTTTTTGTGGCCGATCCGCACGGTTCTGCCCTGGGCTGTGGTGCCGGTCGTTCTGGTGATCGGCGTTGCCGTGTTCTTCGCGAATCGGTGGATGAGCCGCTCTGTTCCGGGACTTCTTCGGCACGAACTTCTCGAGTGCGATGTTCCCATTTGCGTCGCGTGCGGCTATCCACTGTTCGGACTGTCCGGCCCGAATTGTCCGGAATGTGGCAGCCCGTTTGACGAGCGAGCACAGCGGATTCTCGATGCCGATGCAGACCCATCGAGGACCGAGAAGGCGAGATCTCGAACGAAGACTCCGCCAACTGGATGACTCTCACCGTAGCTGCGGGCACTCCAGTCGTATGACTGATGGAGCGACAAGCTGTCTGCTGTCAATGGATGTAAACGGTTATGAGCAAGGATGAGCCACTCTCGAAGCCACGTGCCGGGCGCGTCAGGGATGCTCGGGGCCGAAGCGTGACACAGCTTGACCCGATTGCGTTGCGTTTGCTGCGACGGCAAGAGGGGATTCCACCGGACATCCTTAAAGAAATGTGTGTGTGTATCGGCACGCGCATGACGCGGCTTGAAATTTGGGCGTTCGGATCGCCGCGCGTCATGCACTGGGCGATCTTGCTGACCGCGATTGGTTTTGGCGTGCTTGGGATCGTCGGTGTCGCTGTGGCGATCATCCGCTCCACGGGATTCAGTGCTGTCACGCGCTATCTGTTCCCCTTGGGTGGCAGTCTGGCATTCCTGTTCATGCTGTGGACTGTTGCACGACGTTCCCGTTCTCGTCGGGTCACCGAGATCATGCTCGAGCATCTGCGGTGCCCCCATTGCGGCTATGATCTTCGCTTGCTGCCGGTCGATCCGGTGGATGGCGCCACCGTTTGTCCTGAGTGTGGTTGTGCGTGGGAATTGGAAAGAACGTGCACCGTAGACAGCCCTGGAGCCGCTGTTTCAGATGCGCCGCCGCCCGGATGCCCCAGTGGTGAGAAAGAGAACAACGATGTCTGAAGCCGGGCAATCAGCGCAACGATCATCACTTCGTTTCAAGGACGACAGAGGCAAACCGACTACCCTGCTCGACCCCTACCTCCTTCACCGATTTCGGCGGCACGACACCATTGAGGCCGACGCCCTGGCCGACATCGCGGGCGATCTCGGCAGTGGCTTGACGAGACTCGCTCGGTTCTTCCTTGTCGTGGGTGTCTTGTGTGCATTGATCGGCGTGATCGCCTTCGCGGAGCATCTGATCCAGGCGTTGCGTGCGGGGAAAGGGATCTTCCCCTTGCCGAAGCTGCTGCCACTTGCGAATGTCTGGGTCGGCCCGATCATCATCTGGATTGGCGCCTGTCGCCTTCGGTCACGACGCATCCGATCCGTTATGCTCGAGCACCTGCGCTGTCCGCACTGCGGCTACGATCTGCGCCTCCTGCCGGTTGATCCGGTGGATGGTGCCACGGTCTGCCCCGAGTGTGGTTGTGCTTGGAAACTGCGTGATATACCCGCACCCTGATCTCCAAAATGTTCGGGATACCGGCGACGGAATACGCATTGTCCTGGTGCGTCCGGTAGAGGTCTGTCAGCACGTGCGGTTCCTTGGACGAGCGAGATGATCGGAAATACTTATGTGACGCCCTTGTTGAGCTTGATGGCTATTGCGTGCAGTGCTCCGGCACTCGCCATGTCCCAGCCATCACTCAATTCTGCCGTGGCGAGATTGGCCGCAGTTTCCTGTGTAGTGCGTCCGGCTCCCACCTCGACGCGGCCAAAGGGGTCCGTGGACGTAGGAGGAGGCCGGATCTACTACGAGGTCCTGGGCGACGGTCCTCCCCTCGTCCTGATCCACGACGGCATATTGCATAGCGAGGTCTGGGACAGCCAGTTCGGTGTCTTCGCCGAGCGCTACAGAGTTATTCGTTATGATCGGCGGGGATACGGGCGCTCAGATTCCCCGACACAACCGTTCTCTAACATCGATGATCTGCACGCGATTCTCGAGCACTTCGATGTGGAGCATGCGATTCTGATCGGATCCTCCTCCGGCGGTGGCCTTGCCATCGACTACACGCTTGCGCACCCCGAGCGCGTTGACGCGCTCGTTCTGGTCGGTGCTGTCGTGAGTGGAATGGGGTACTCGTCTCACTTCATAGACCGTGCCCGAGCCAACCAGGACGCGACTCTCGACGCGACGTTGCAGCGATGGATCGACGACAAGTACTCGGTCGCGCCGGGCAACAATGCCGCCCGCGCCCGCGTCGGCGAACTACTGCGAGCCAATCCGCACAACATGGCCATTGAGACCCACCACTACGCACAGCGGCCTGACTCGCCTGCGTTGAAAAGGCTGGCCGAGATTCGCGTGCCCACTCTTCTCGTCACGGCCGAGGCGGACATCCCGGATGTCCATGCACATGCCGGTGCCATCGAGGCCGGCATTCCAGATGCCACCAGGGTTGTACTCCGAAAGGCGGGCCACCTCGTGTATCTGGAACAGCCTGAGGCGTTCAACCGGACCGTGCTGGAGTTCCTGGCCCGCGCCGATCTGCAACAGGCAAAGACCGGTTTTGTGAAGGTCTCCGATGGCGAGTTGTACTATGAGGAACTGGGGGAAGGAGCCCCGGTTGTCCTTATCCACGGCGGTGCTCTGGACTGCCGCATGTGGGATGACCAGTTCAGAGCGTTCGCGCGTCACTACCGCGTGATCCGATATGACGTACGCGGTCTGGGTCGTTCCAAGAGCCCGCCCGGCGCGTACTCCGACCACGGAGACTTGTACGCCCTGCTCAAGCACCTTGGGATTCGGAAGACGGCGGTCATCGGGCTGTCTTTGGGCGGGCGAATCGCGATCGACTTCACTTTGCAGCACCCTGAGATGGTCACGGCGCTTATGCCTGTAGCGCCTGGTCTGAGCGGATACGATTTCAACGGTGAGGATCTTCAGGAGGACAAGGCGGGGCTTGTCGAGGCCTTCCAGCGCGAAGACTACGACCAGGTTGTCGAGTTCTTCCAGAGGTCATGGACCGACGGCCCGCACCGGGCACCCTCCCAGGTCGATCCGAACATTCGCGAGAAGGTCCGAGTCATGGCTGTCAAAGGTGTCCGAGGATGGGCGATTCAAC
>JAUXGE010000347.1 GCA_030622435.1 Planctomycetota bacterium | reverse complement strand
GTCAACTCCTTGGCTCACAGAACGACATGGCTACGATCCGACTTTCGCCGCCTGCTTGCGGGACTGACTGCGGGGCGCGGCTCGACTTCGGCTTCGAAGGTCTTCCGGGCATAGATCCAATAACCACGTGGATGGCAGACAACGAAGAGACGTCGGCCGGTGGCCGGTTCTCGGCGAGTGCGACGGCAGATGTGGGTTTCACATTCACCTACACGCCTGTCCCGGGCCTCATGACACCGGAGCCGACAACGCTGGTACTGCTTGTGACCGGCGGGTTGGTCGGGCTGACTCGTCGTCGCTCAAGGAGCTGAAGAATGTGAAACCCCCAGCCGAGGGCGGCTGGGCTACATGGCGCGCGGCGGGCGGTTGTCATGGACGGTCCATGTCTGATTCTGCAGTTTCATCTGAATCAGTGTCGGGCCCTCGGTCGGCCCTGCGGATGACGCCCAGCCAGAGCGCCTCACCGGCGGCGGCAACGAGAACGGCGGGGATGACCCAAAGCGCGAACGTCGTCCAGACCTGCGCCGACGTAAGAGGGATCGACGAACGCCCGAGGCCCAGGCCGATCGCCAGCATGATGGCCGGTGGCTCGAGGAGATTCAGTGCAATCCCGATCCGAATCGTCCGCCGGGCTGAGAGACTCGGTTCGTGAGACGCATCAAACTCGAACTCAGACTCGTTCGAGAGAATCCTCAATCCGATGCCCAGGCTGATTCCCAGAACGGCCACTCCGAGCAGTGCAGTCGGATACCATCGGCCCAGGGCCGTCAGAGCCGCAAGGGTAAGAACGTTGTTGATGAGAATCGCGGACGCCCGGCGCGCCCAGGATCGAGAGTGCAGGATCGGGAGCGCCACGCGTCGGACCCACCACGTGACTAATCGGACCGGGGTAAGCGATACGCTCCGGGCCAATGCCCAGCCGAGCCCCGTTCCGACCAACGCCAGCCCGGTACCAAGCAGGGCAGCCGGCCAGATGCTCCCGATGACATCCAAGGTTCCCATCAGCAAGTGATTGAGACCTCCACGCGCACTTCGTCACGGCTTCCCGCCGATCACTATTTGCCGTCTTACTTTGGCGCACGCTGAACGGGCATGCGACGCCGAGCGCTTGACGATCGGGATTCGCCCCGGGCAGCAAATCGCCAAACAGATCGAACCCTCAGGGAACGATACGGATACAGGATCATGCAGGCAAATCATCGGGGCCTGCGAGGGACCGAGACGATGATCTGATCCGATACCCTCAGATTAGGCGCCCTCCGGTCGCAAGAGCCCGTTCAAACATGAAACGGAGTTTGCCCGTGTTACGCCACTACGGCCGCCAGACGCCCCGAGCACGGGCAAGGACCGCCCCCAGACACTCTTCGGCACTTGGAAAAAGTCGGCGGAGGCGGTCCTTGCCCATGCCACCCCCGGCGGATTCGCCACCCAATTGGAGATGCACGCAGAAGAGTTGGCGCGCCGGACTTGCGGACAATGGGTCGTTCTCCAGGGAGCGTCCGCGTGTTATGCTTGGAGTCGCTTCCTTCCGTTGGAGTCTGGGATGGACAAGCAGAGCGAACCGCTTGGTGTCAGGGTGATTTCCAGCACGTCTCCCGACTATCAGGAGGCGCTACATCTTGTGTTGGGTGTGAAGCAGCCGACGAGAGGGTGTGCGCCAGCGTCACCGGTGGCCAGTCTACTTGCGAACGTGGAGCGTGGGAAAGTGGGTATCGATCTCCTGCTCGGCGCGTACCGCGACGGAGAGCTTGTAGCGGTGTGTCTGGGAATCGAATCTCCGGGGTCCGCCGCACTCGTGCTCGTAAAGGGGGATCGCGCAGGTGCGGAAGAACACCGTGCAACCGTGACCCTGCTCCAGGCAATTCAGCCGCTGGCTTGGGAGCGATCCATCGCACTACTCGAAGCCCTCGTGCCTCCTGATCGACCAACGCTAGGCCCTGCATTGCAAGAGGCCGGCTTCAATCGCCTTACGCGTCTGGTGTACCTGGATTGGAAGCCGACGGGTGATGATCCCAAGCTGTCCCCCGACTTTACCTCGGAATCACGAGCCGACAACAGAGACCTTACCTGGATCTCATACGATTCTGATCGGGAACTGCTCTTTGAAGAAGCAATAGAGCGCACCTACGTGCAAAGTCTTGACTGTCCGGAGCTTACAGGGCTGCGACCGATTTCAGACGTGCTGATTGGACACCGTGCGGCCGGCATTTTCGATCCCGCCCTGTGGTCGCTGGCCATGCGGGACGGAGTACCTGCCGGTGTGATTCTGCTGAACCGTATTCCATCAACTCGGGCGTTGGAACTCGTCTATATGGGGGTCGCCCCCGAGGCACGGGGCCACGGAGTGGGGGATGCCCTGCTGAGACGCGGATTGGGATCGGCCGTCGCCGTTGGTGCCAAGGTAGTGGCACTAGCTGTCGACGAGCGTAACGCACCTGCGCGTCGGTTGTACGATCGCTGGGGTTTCACCGAAACCTCGGCACAGGAGGCCTGGATCGTAAGTCCGTTTCAGGCATGAACTTGCGGTCGCAGTGGGTTTCGAGGCGAGTTATCCACAAAGGCTGCCGTGCGGTGGATACAGCGGTGGGGAAAAAAAAGTTTGCCGTCGTAACCATTTGCCAAATGGGAAGCACCGGAGTTTCCATGGTCGTGCATCGAGAAACGTTGTTGACGGCGATTCGCTCAACTGGTATTTTCTGCATTCGACAATGATCGTTTGGTAGTGTTGACCTGTGGTCGGGGCGGCAGCGGCTGCTGACGTCGCCGGCTTTTTCCTGACCTTTTTTCGATTATCAACCAGACCTTTTCGAGTTGGTTTTACCGCTGGAAGGAGCGTGGGTGGTGATTACGTGCGCGGAGGATGCCGTTGCGTCGGTGGAATCGCGGATCGCGGAGATGGTCGGCCCGCAGCGGTTCAACGTTTGGTTCAAGAACGCTACCCGATTCACATTCACCGATGAGTTCTTGCGCATCGCCGCACCGAACCACTTCATTTCGGAGTGGATCGAGCGACACTTCACTGACGTAATCATCGAGGCCGCTCGCGAGGTCACGCAGCGTGATTACACCCTCAGCTTCGCGATCGATCCTATGCTGGCCAAGTCGCTGGGCAAGAAGCAGCCTGATCGTCAGGTGGACTTCGTGGCGAACAATCCGGAACGTCTTGCGCGCCAGCAGCAGCGACGGCGCGACACGCTGCCTTCGACGCCGATTCTCAAGGGCAGGCTATCGAATTTCGTCGTGGGCGCATCCAACCGTATGGCATTCGCCGCGGCCACGCACACGGCGGAGAGTCCTGCGGGCCAGTACAATCCCCTGTTTATCCACGGTGGGTGTGGACTGGGTAAAACGCACCTGCTCCAAGGCATATGCAACGAGATGAAGGATCGCTACTCCGATCTTCGCTGGCGCTACGTGACGGGTGAGGAGTTCACCAACGATTACGTCTACGCGGTCAAATCCCGCGAGATGAGCGTGTTCCATGACCGCTACCGCAGTCTCGACGCTCTGATCATCGACGACGTGCATTTCCTCGCCAACAAGCGGGCTACGCAGGAGGAGTTCCTGCACACGTTCAAGGCGATCGATGCCGCGGGCAAGCAGATCGTCCTCGCATCGGACGCGCACCCCAAGATGATCGGGCACTTTTCCGAGTCGCTCGTAAGCCGCTTCATTTCCGGTATGGTCGTTCGGATCGAATCGCCCGATCTGGAGGTGCGGATGGGCGTCTTGCGTCAGCGAGCAGAGCGTTTGAAAGTGGACGTGTCCGAATCAGTCATCGTTCATATTGCGGAGAACTTCAGGGCGAACATCCGTGAGCTGGAAGGCGCACTCCTCAAGGTTGTCGCCCAGGCCCAGGTGACCGAACAGCCGATCTCACGATCGCTTGCGGAACGTGCGATCCGCGATCTGATCCGTCAGACGGCCCCGGTCGTGATGCTCTCGGATATCGAGAGTGTCGTGGCCATCTTCTTCGGCCTTACGCCGGCCGATCTCCATACATCGCGGAAGTCACGGACGATCGCCCTCGCACGTGGGATCGCGATGTATCTGGCGAGAAAGCATACGGATATGAGTTTCCCGGAGATCGGCCGCTTTATGGGCAATAAAAACCACTCGACGGTGATCCTGGCTTCTCGACGTATCTCCAAGAAGCTCCAGGGGAATGAAACCGCCCGGTGGATGACGCCGGCAGGCCAAAAAGAGCAGAACCTCCCCGAACTCGTCGAGGAGCTGGAGCAACAGTGCTGCGGCCAGGCCGCCGGTGCCGAGGTGGATCAGTGCCTCGCGGTATCGTAGACCCGGCGCGGAATACGGTTTCGGGAGATGCTCCTGCGCCTTCTCGGGTTCTGCGTAGCGGGTTTAGTGCCGTCCCTTGTGTGCGGAGCTCGCTCGAAATTCTCGTCACCCATAAGGGGTGACGCTACATAGAAACCGAGGATGCTCCAGTGCTCTGGCACGCGTGATGCGATGGATACCGCAACGAGACGAGCCTCTGAACGCTCTCGCTCCAGCAGCATGCCCGCGCCCGACTTTGTCGGGAGCTTGGGTATGGCACCCATCAACCGAGCCATGACAGAGCATTAGTCGATCGGGGCCGGACCGGCACGGAATAGCAGTGCGAACGTGTAGGCTACGGGAAACGCGCTGAGCATGATCCCCACCATCGCGAGCTTCCAGCCGGTGCGGTCGTTTCGCCGGCCGACGACCTCGCAGATGATGATCACCAGCACGATCAGTGCGAACTTGAACACGACGGTCCACTGGAACCCCATATGAGCGATGATCGCGGCCGCGATCGGGTTCACCTCGTGCCCCTTCCACGCGTATAGGACGAGGATCGTCAGGAAAATGTCGAGCGCGGAGACTAGGATGAGCCAAACGTAGGGGTTGGGGTATCGCATCGGCGGCAGCGAAAGGAACC
>JAUXGE010000204.1 GCA_030622435.1 Planctomycetota bacterium | reverse complement strand
GGCGCAGGCATCTTGTCTGCATCGTACTCGCAGCTCGTGCAGGCTGGTAGCCTGCGCTACAAACGACCTTGCGCTGTACTGCTAGTTTGTCGTATTCCCAATCGATGAGTCCCCGTGCTTTCGCCACGACGACATGCCCGCGCCCTACTTCGCCGGGCTTGGGCCTGGCACCCATCAATCGAGTAATAACGAGGCACTAGAAGCTGATCTCGAATGAGCCGAACTCACCGGTGGCGGGGAGGTCCGTCGCGGTTGCCTCGTTGATGTTGCCACCCATCACGTCTTCGATGGCCCGACGGAGCCGGTCCAGCTCGGCGGGACTACCTTCGGCAACGAGTTCGACTCGCCCGTCAGGAAGGTTGCGGACGAAGCCCGTCACTTCGAAACGCGATGCGACGTTCATGGTGGTGAAGCGGAATCCGACACCCTGGACCTGTCCGGTGAACAGGATTACGCGACGAGAGATGGGCGTCTGTTGTTCAGGCATTTGCCCCTGTTCCCGCCACGCGCCGCTTCACGAAGCGCACCTCGCAGCCTTTGTCCCGAAACGTCACCTCGTCCATATACGCGCGCATGAGCATAATTCCACGTCCATTCGGGTGGGGAAGGCGGTCGGGGGTTGTGGGGTCGGGGATTTCTTCCGGGATGAAACCGCATCCCTCGTCGCGGATTATGATGACGGCCTTGTCGGAGTTCACTGCGTACTTGATCGTGATCTGTTTGCCGGTGTCGCAGAGGTTCCCATGCTTGACGGCGTTCGTCAGGGCCTCTTCTAGGGCCAACTTGACAGCAAACTGCGCATCCTCGCCAAAGCGGTGCTTCTGCAATTCATCAAGTATAGCTTTCTTCGGTGTATCGGTTTCGCACTGATCGCTGTCGATGACGCAGACGTGGAAGGTGGCTTCGTTGTCAGGGTCGGGCGTGCTCATGCCGTCAACACGATGCTTGGGTTCACCCGATTCGCAATCGGGTCCCCTCGGTTCAGGCGCGTCTGCACCCGTCTTAGAAATCGCTCATCGCATGCTCGGTCGTGTCGCGGATGTCAAAGAGCCGGTTGAGTCTTGTGATCTTGAACACCTCGATGATCTGCGGTGAGATGTCGGCCAGTCGCAACTGCCCCCGCTGCCCGGAGATCAGCTTGTTCAAGGTGATCAAGACGCCGAGTGCCGCACTCGAAAGGTGCACGACGTTCCGAAAACTCAAGAGCAGCTTCACTCCTTCAACATCGGTCACGAGACCGAGCAATTCGTCGCGGATTTCGTTGATGCATAGTTCATCCAGGATCTTGCGGTCAGCGAACTCGACGATGTTGACACCTCTCTTGTTTGTGACTGAGAGGTGGGATGGTTGCTCGGTCATAATAGATCCACTCCAGTTCGCCCTTGGCTCAAGCTCCACGATGCGCCCTTAGAGTCTAGAAACGGGGTATGCGGTGTCAAGCTTGCGGCGATCCTCGGGAAAACCCTCGGGCTGGAGGGGTGGCAGGCCGTTTGTTGACGAGCTACCTCAGGACCCAGCCGATGCATCGAGAGGCTCCCACGCGGGCGACGACATGAATCGACAGACCCTCACCGTGCGACGGTGGTGATGCAGCGTGGTATGATGGGTGGGTGGAACGGTGCGTGCAGGCGGCTGCATGGTGAACGCCGGTGTAGTGAGGATTGCGGAAAGGCTCTGGTGCGGGTGCGTTTCTCGATTATCGCGGTTGCGGCAATCTTCGTCCTTGGCTCGGCGGACGCGGCGCTGGCATGGGGGCCGGCCATGCACGTAGGGCTTGCGACCTCGTTGCTGGAGCAACTGTCTTTTCTCCCAGCGGCCGTGGGAGCCCTGCTCGCCAGGCACGGCGTTGCCTTTCTTTACGGCAACGTCGCCGCCGATGTCGTGTTCGCCAAGCGGTGGAGCCGCATCAAGCAGTCATGCCACCACTGGTCCACGGCATTCGCGTTGCTGGAGGCTGCACGTGACGACCGGGACCGGGCTTTCGGCTTCGGCTATCTGTCACATCTTGCGGCGGACACGGTGGCACATGGAAAGTATGTGCCGCGTCAGATCATGCTGAGTCAGTGTACGGTGAACTTCGGGCACCTATTCTGGGAATTACGTGCTGATGCCACTGAGACTGAAGCAGCATGGGGCCTACTAGAGAGTGTGCTCGACGGCGATCATGCCCACCACCATCAGTCGCTGGAGGGTCAAATCGCAGGCACGTTCCTGCCGTACTTCTTGAACCGCAGGCTGTTCTACGGCATGAACGCTCTGACAATGCGCCGAGCGTTTCGACGAACGGTTGGCGTTTGGAACCGCCACTCACGATGGTACCTATCACCTGCACTCGTCGACGCCTACCGGGTCGAATCGCTTGGCCGGGTCATTTCGGTCCTTACCGACGGATCTCGTTCGTCGGTTGTGCGTGAAGATCCCAACGGAACTTCCGCCCTGATGTATGTGCGAGTTCATCGGCGCGACGTGCGCCGGCTCAGGCGGCGACGGCTACCCGTGAAGCGCCGTGTTCGGGAAGCGGCTCGCGGGCTCGCTCCGAGGCGTACATCGGGGGAATTATTGGGGATTCCGGAAGCGCCGACCTTGGTAACAGGCAACTTCGCGTCCGATGCTCCGGCTTTGCACTCCTGACCCTCTGCGGTATCTTCCGCGGTGATGCCGTCCGACCCCCTATGCCAAGCCGTCTCAGAGTGCAGTGATCTCGCTTCTATGCCGCTCGGAGGCGCTGCATGAACGTCGCGGTCATAGGCAGTGTCAGCTCGAGTTATCGTTGTCTCGAGTCGCTGATTCGCAGCGGCATCGAAGTGACGTGTGTTTTGGGTCTGGACGAATCGCTGGCCGATGGCGTGTCGGATTATCATTCCCTTCGCCCTGTCGCGGAGGCAACCGGTCTGCCGTTTCTCTCTTTTGCACGAATCGGCGAGCCGGCGGTCGAGAGGTTTCTGAATGCGCACACACCTGATCTGCTCTGGGTGGTCGGGCTGTCTCAGTTGGTATCCGATCGGCTCGTCGGGATAGCCAGGCACGGAGGAATCGGTTTTCATCCGACGATGCTGCCGCATGGGCGAGGTCGAGCCCCCGTCGCCTGGACGATCCTGCGGAACGAGCGTGCGGCCGTGAGCCTCTTTTTCCTGACAGACGAGCCTGATGCCGGAGACCTGATCGTGCAGCGGGAGGTGCCGGTTCTGCCGGATGACTATTCGGAAGACCTGATCAGGCGAACGAACGAGGTCTTGTCGGAGGTGATCATTCAGCTGGCACCCTCGATCCAGGCCGGGAACCTGCCGCGAACCCCCCAGGACCACGCCAAGGCAACTTTCTATCCCAGACGGACGCCAGCCGACGGGCTCATCGACTGGACGCTATCGACCGATGCAATCTATCGGCTGGTCCGCGCCGCGGGCAGGCCGTATCCCGGTGCCTTCACGTATGCCGCGGGTCGGAAATTGACGGTGTGGCGTGCGAGGCCGGTACGAGACGAGGAGCTGAGTCCGGACGTGACGGCGGCAACTTGCGGGGTGGTTGTTCGCGTCGATGAACGAGGCGTTCTCACACGCACGGGGGACGGTGCATTGTGGTTGACTGAGACGGCTATCGAAGAGGGCGACGAGGCAGTGGACGCCGGCGTGCCGGTCACAGGGATGCAGTTCTCCGAGCTGCCGCACAAGGAGCCGAACGAATGAGCACGGTGCTGATTGTGGCCCCACATCCGGACGATGAGGTTCTCGGTCCGGGTGGGACGCTTCTGCGTCACCTCGCGGTGGGTGACGATGTGCATGTTGTTATCTGCACGCGCGGCGAGGAATCTCGCTTCGGCGCAAAGCAGGTGGCCCGTGTGCAGGCCGAGGCGCGTAAGGTCCACGACTTTCTGGGTTTGACGGGCTCGCACTTTCTGGATCTGCCGGCCGCAAGGCTCGACGACTTGCCGGGCGCGGACATCAACGTGGCCCTCGCCAAGGTGTTCGAGGATGTGGTGCCTAACACGGTCTATGTCCCGCATCCGGGCGATGTGCACCGCGATCACCAGCTCGCCTTTCAGGCGGTCATGGTGTGCTGCCGTCCGGTGGGCGCGCGGCGACCATCGCGGATTCTCGCCTACGAGACGGTGTCCGAGACGGACTGGTACGCACCGCCACTAACGCCGCCGTTTACGCCGAACGTCTTTGTCGATATCACTCCGTACATCGTGAAGAAGCTCGAAGCATGCGAGATGTACGAATCACAGATGCGGCCGGCCCCGCATCAGCGATCGATCGAGGCTTTGCGGGCGTTGAGCGTTACGCGCGGTCACGCAATGGGCTTTGTGCACGGGGAGGCATTCATGCTAGTGCGTGAAATCGAGGTCTGAGGGGAGCAAACGGCACGGCTCGCCCTCTGCGGACTGTGCGGGTCAAGTGACATACAGACTTCACTCATTGCCGGTGGCGGTTCATGTTATCAGCTTACGGTCGTTATCTCGCGGTAGTTGGATTACTTACCCTGCCAGGCTGCGCGTTCACTCAACAACCGAGGTTGTATTCCCTTTACAGCAGCTTGCGCGTCGGGGATCGTCTTCCTCTGCTTATGGACCTTCCGGAGGGGGCAACCACATTTCAGAGGGGATGCTCGCCAAGGTTGGCCTGTATGAGCCAGCCTGACGAATCGGACATGTACCGTGAGTCTATTAGCATCGCGAAAAGCAAAGACGGCATTATCCTGGCGAAGCATTACACACGCGGGCAGTGGGAGAATTTCCCCTTGGCTCTGTGGGCCCGGTCTCGTGCCTACTCGGAGTGGGAAGTCGCCCGTCACGCATTACACAAAACGGCGGGCGGAGGCTACCTTGCCGGGGTGCAGGGGCACTGCGAACCCGTCAACGGCGAGTGCGAGTACGTGCCAAAGCTGAGGCTGGACTCGGAGCTGACGGAAGTTATTAAAGCCGTCGGCGAGTGCCGGTTGGATCAAGACATGCCGCTTCTGCATCGCCATTTGAAGAAGCTTCGGCTTGTTCCCGCTGTCCATACGCTCGTTATTGCAGCAGAGTGTACGAATCATGGTACAATCCGCGTGACTTACGATGGGCGGACCGAGGCCTCCCTCGTGGTTACTGCCTTGAGCAATTGCGTATCCTCCGTGTTCGGGGGGCACTGAGTTTTGACACACTGACCGACCTCGGCGTATTGGATACGGTCTCGTGGCCAATCGTAGCTTCCTGCCCCGATTCGTTGCCGACGGTCGAGGTCGCATCCTCCGAGATGAGCGTCATCGCATCGAGCGCGAGATCCGCGCGAGGTATATGGAGGAGCTTGCCTCGGCCGGATGGTGGCGATGTCTGAGGGTTCGCGGTCGCATTCGCCGCGAGATCCGCGCCGAGATCGAGCGGATCGCCCCAAGAGGTGCTCATTACGCACGGAGTTGATTGCCACCTACGCGTTGGGCGCTTCGGCTCCGCCCGCCGTTGCAAGCCAACCAGCAGTGTCCCCCTTGTACTATCCCTGCGACCGCCTCCCCATCGCGGCCGGGATCATGCCCGGTCGGCAGGTGCCCGATAAACGTGCGGAATCGGACGTGTTGCGAAATGCATCGTTTCCCCCTATCATGGCTTTCTTCCGGATGGGCGTAACTGAAACGGTTGAAAGAAAGGGAGACTAGCCGTGTCGCACACTGGCATGGGATCGACGCAACTGTTCACCTCGGAATCGGTCTCGATGGGCCATCCCGACAAAGTGGCGGACCAAATATCCGACGCATTGCTGGACAGTCTTCTGACACACGATCCTCATGTGCGGGCGGCCATCGAGACCCTCGTGACGACGGGACTGGTTGTGTTGGCCGGTGAGGTGACGGTCCACAACGAGGCCGCAGAGAATGCCTTGAGCCGGGCGGAGGATACTGTACGTGAGACGATTCGGCAGATCGGCTACGACGATCCGGCGACCGGCTTCGACTACCGTAGTTGCGCCGTCTTGCGTGCGCTGCATTGCCAATCCCCTGATATCAGCCGGGGCGTGACGAAAGGTGAGGGGCTCCATAGCGAACAGGGTGCCGGTGACCAGGGTATGATGTTCGGCTTTGCCTGCGACGAGACAAAGTCCCTGATGCCGTTGCCGATTCATCTCGCCCATCGTCTGGTTGAGCAGTTGGCCGAGGTCCGTAAGGCCGGGAAGCTCGACTGGCTCAGGCCCGATGCGAAGTCACAGGTCACGGTCAAGTACGAGAGTGGCGTTCCGGTCGGTTTGCACACCATCGTGATTTCCACGCAGCACAGGGAGGATGCCATCGATCCCAAGACCGATCAGATGTCCTCCACTGCGCAGAAACAGATTCGCGATATGATCATCACGCCGGTTGTCGGCCGGGAGTGCCCGCAGTTCTCGATGGATGACGTAACCACGCACATCAACCCAACGGGTCGATTCGTCGTTGGCGGGCCGCAAGGCGACTCGGGATTGACCGGACGGAAGATCATCGTCGACACGTACGGCGGCCGAGGCCGGCACGGGGGCGGAGCTTTCTCCGGAAAGGATCCGTCAAAGGTGGATCGGTCGGCCACGTACATGGCTCGGCACATTGCCAAAAACATCGTGAAAGCCGGCCTGGCGACGCAGTGCGAGGTTCAACTGGCATACGCTATCGGCGTGGCAGAACCGGTCAGCGTTCTGGTAGACACATTCTCGACAAGTGAATTGCCGCCTGCGGAGATAGTCCGGATCGTGCGGGACACCTTCCCACTCAGGCCGGCAGAGATCATCAGCTACCTGAACCTGCGCCAGCCCATCTACTTCGAGACGGCGAGGAACGGCCATTTCGGACGGGAGGGCGAGGGATTCACTTGGGAGAAGACGGACCGCGCGGCGGACCTTCGTAAGGCGGCCAAGGTCGCGCAAACAGCGTAGCCCGCATCTCCAGCCATTCTCGGCAACTTTAGGGAGTGGGGAAGATGGCGACCTCGCCGGACGGTCGGCTCGTACCATTCGTGTTCGTCCCGGTGCACGTGTAGGTCAGCGCGGTGCCTGCGTCATACTCCGAGACGATGAACAGTGCGAGTCCGGTCGAGTGGTTGACGATGAGTGATCCACCCTCCGGCTGGAAGTCGAATGTCATACCGATCGAGGTGCCGGTGACGACGGAGCATGTGAGAGTGACCTCCTCATTGACTTGCGGCGTCGGGTTCGACACACTCAGAGCCACGACGGGCACGTCGTCACCGGTATCGCTTCCGTCTCCTGAGGAGCCGTCACCGATGCCCTCAACCAGGGCGCAGGCACCGATCAGACTTATCGCCAGTGCCAAAACGACGAAGAACTGCAAGCGATTGTGTAGCGACCTGCGTGTCAGCATGAACCTCTCCAGAATCTCTTGGGCGCCGGCAGCACCAGTGCAAGGCTCCGCATGGACTCCACCGTCGTGCGGAAGACACCGCGAGAGTGTAGCGGTCGCTTCCGGTGCCCATCGAGTGAATGCTACCGCATGTGTGGGGTAAACGCACAGATCGAAGGCGACAATAACGCGACGATATGGCACGCTTTTCACCGGCTGGAAGCCGATGCCACACAGGCTGGTGCCACAGACCAAGGAGAAGTCCTCCCCCCCACCGTCTGCTGGCTCGTTAGCCCGCGCGGGCAAGATGCCACCGTCGGCTGGCCATGGCCTGACCTGCGAGGCAAGCTCGTACCAGGCAGTACTCTCCGCGGTCTTGTGGCTTCTGGAGGTGAGACATCCGATTCGGGAAGTTGAAGGGGGTGCCTGTAACCGGCGCACAGAGGTATAACCATTTGCACGGCAGTAGGTTAGGACTAGAGTTGTGCGACTCAAAGTCCTGTTAACAGCGTTCGGTAGTTTCAGGTGCAGAGGGCAACGTGGGACTCGGAGGCGGTGGAGATAGCATGAGTGCCCCTGCACAGTATTGCAGCGGCGTCTCGGATGGTCGTGGGTTTCGACCCGCTTCCAGCGTGTGGGAACGCTCGATTTGCGGACTCATGCTCGTCAAGACGCTCATCCCGCGATAAGCTTCGGTGCTACGGCTTAAACTGGCTGTTGTGGGCAAGCCGATAATCTTCGGGCGAGCGCGCGGACGGCTCGGGTATCGGTACACCCTGCGTGAGAGGTGTTACATATATGTGCGACGTGCCGGATGCCGCGGGTGAGTCAGGCTCGTCGGATGCCAAGAGGCCGGTCCGGGTGCGGCGGGCGATTGGCTTTTGCGGTTTCAACGGGAGATTCGTTTGGCGACTAATCGACGGAATCACCGGCGGGCGAAGCCACATCAAAGAGGTGTGTTTGCGGCGGCGGTGTTGCTCATGCCGCTTGCCGGATGCAACTCTCTTTTCAACGGCTGGCTCGACCCGTCCGTGGTGGGCAACTTCAAGCAGACTGCCACTCTGGAGATTCGTACGTCGTTGACGCTCGAGGACATACCGCCGGGAATACCCGGCGCGGTGCGCGCGTCATACGACGATCTCCTGGTTCACCCAGTGGATTATTCCATATCGCCGGGTGACACGCTGGCTATCGAGGTGTATGAGCTGCGCGAGCGAGCGATCCCGTTTCAGGCTCAAGCCGAGGTGTCGTCGATGGGTGACGTGAATCTGCCCGTCGTGGGGCGCATCGACGCTGCGGGTTTGACGGTTTCTCAGTTCGAGGAGGCGC
>JAUXGE010000219.1 GCA_030622435.1 Planctomycetota bacterium | reverse complement strand
GATCGGTTCCTGGACGAATGGGTGTTCGACGTAAGACCGCCGACGGACCATCGACCCTTCTTCTACAACTTCTGCCGGCTGTCGGCGACCCGGGCTCTCAAACAGGCATTTGGTGACACATGGATGACACGTGCCGAGCTGGGTCTGCTCTTCGTCGTGTTTGCGATCGTCCTGGCGAGTGCGGTTGGCGGCGTGCTGATTCTGGCGCCCCTCTGCTGGTCGCGCGAGGCGCGCGCGCAAACCCGTAAGTGCGTGACGGTTGGTTACTTCGCGTCGATCGGCCTGGGCTATCTCATCCTGGAGATGACGTACCTCTCCCGGCTGACGCATCTGATCGGCGATCCGGTCCTCGCGGCGTCCGTGACCATCGGGGGGTTTCTGCTTCTGTCCGGCATGGGAAGTCTGACCGCGGATCGGGCCCGGTCCCTCGACCGCCGTGCCTGGCGCCGAATTCTCGTGGGTGTTGTCGTCACGGGGCTGATCGGACTTGCGGCGTTGGAGTACGTGAGCTTGGCCGTGGGAGGTTGGCCCATGGCGCTGCGCTGCACTGTGGCGCTGGCCTTGATCGCGCCGCCGGCCTATTTGATGGGATTTCCCATGCCCCTGGGACTGCGCCGACTGGACGCTGGCGCGTCGCTGCTCGTGCCGTGGGCGTGGGGTGTGAACGGATTCGCCTCCGTCGTGGCCGCACCGCTGGCCACGGCGATCGGCATGACCTGGGGCTTTGACGTGGCTGCCGCAGCGGCGCTGTGTTTCTACGCGTTGGCGGCCCTGCTGCTTACCAGGCTACCGGAGGGGGCTGCAGCACAGAGGTAGTTCGGCAGGAGTCTCGCGCGAAAAAGACGCTTCAAGGGCGAGAAACCCGGTTCCTGGCCGCCATCTGAGCGCGGAAAGCGAGTTTTCCGACAGAACCTGGCTTGGAAGCAGGCTTGTTGTTACAATGACGGTAACATCTGTCCGGACTTCTGGAGCGGGTTCAAGTTCTGCTCAGTTGAAGGGGTTAAGCATGGCAGGTCGAAGGCTGGTTTCAGTTGTGTCTGTTGTGTTGATTCTAGGTGTGTTTGCGCCGGCCGCGCCGGCTCAGGTCTTGTATGTGGACGACGACGCTGCGCTGGGTGGTGACGGTCTAAGCTGGGCGACGGCGTACAGGTACTTGCAGGATGCGCTGGCCGTGGCTCTGGGCGATGACGAGATTCGCGTGGCCCAAGGAACATACTTGCCGGACCAGGATGAGTCCGGGATCGTCACGCCGGGCGACAGAGAGGCGACGTTTCAGCTTATCAGCGGCGTTGCGCTCGTTGGTGGCTACCGCGGTTGCCCGGGAGGTGACTGCAGCGGCGATCCCGACGAGCGGGACATCGAGGCCTATGAGACGATCCTCAACGGTGACCTGAGCGGCGATGACGGTCCGGACTTCGCAAACATGGAAGAAAACAGTTGCCACGTAATCACGTTCGACGGTCCGGCGGGCTCGCCGACCAGAGTGGATGGACTGACCATCACCGGCGGAAACGCCTACGGGACTGGGGAGCGTGGTGGTGGGATCTACAACACTTCTGGTTTGCAGATTGCCAACTGCACCGTCAGATACAATAAGGCCGGGAAAGGCGGTGGCTTGTCTTGTGTAGGCGCGTCGCTGAGCAACTGTACCTTTGAGTACAATTACGCCGAAGATCAAGGAGGGGCCATCTACCTCGACTATTCCATCTCGCCGGCTTTCATCTCACTGGAGGATTGCACGTTTAGGGGAAATTCAGCCGGCTCCGGTGGCGTGCTCTACGCCTTTGGGCAACCGGAGGCTAGTGTGTCGGTGAGCGCGAGCGGCTGCACGTTCGTTGAGAACTCCGCAAGTTGGGGCGGCGCCATTGCCGCAGATCTTCGGGTTTGGATTAATGTCCTCAATTCCACGTTCGTATCGAATTCAGCCAACGTTGGGGGCGTGATTGGAACATGGGATTCTACGCTGAGAATGTTCAGGTGCATCGTCAACGGGAACACGGCGGACAGAGGCGGTGCTCTGAGTCTGGAGACGGGACACTACAGCACGGATGCTGAGATCGAAAACTGCCTCTTTGGGGGTAACAGCGCCGAGTTGGGTGGCGTCGTATACGTCGAGGGATGGGTATACCCTACTTGGGCGAAAATGATCAACTGCACCCTTGTGGATAATGCAGCAACGAATGGGAGTGGTGTAGCCGGAAGAATGTATGAGCCGATCGTGCCCGGCGTGAAGAATCAGATCGACGTCGTCAACACAATCCTCTGGAATGGCGGTGGTGAGATCGATGTCGATGCCGATACGCAGGCCGACGTTTCCTACAGCAACGTTCAAGGTGGTTGGGTGGGCGATGGAAACATCAACGACCACCCCGCCTTTGTGGACGACTTGGGCGATGACGGAATTTCGGGAAGCGGCGACGAGAACTATCGCCTGCTGGGCTTCTCACCGTGTGTCGATTCCGGCGACAGCAGCGTTGTCGGGGAGAACGACGTTGACCTGGATTGGAACCCGCGTGCGTTCGACGGGGACGGCGATGGGCAAGCCGTCGTAGACATGGGAGCTTATGAGTACCAGGGTGACTGCAACGGCAATGGCATGCCCGATCATCTTGACATCGCCGGGCCGACGAGTCAGGACTGCAACGACAACGGTTGTCCTGACGAGTGTGAGCTTCCGCCGATGTGCGGCTGGTGTCAAGATTGCCTGGAGGACGGAGTTCCGGATGAGTGTATGCCCGGGGACTGCAACGCGAACGACATACTGGACGTTTGCGACATTTACGATGGCAGGAGTGATGACGTTAACGGGAATCTGGTGCCCGACGAATGCGAGCAAGGTGCATGCTGTGATTGTCCTCCTGCCTACGGATGCCTGGAAGCTTCGCTGACAGAATGCAACGCTAGCGGGGGCTCGTGGGCATCTGAAGTCACGTGCGGTGAGATCACGTGCCCCAGCGCCTACCCCGTGAACAATGAGTCCCTGGATGCAATCACAGTCACCGACGGCACCTATATATTCAGCACACGATGTGCAACGACGGACGGTTCACCGTACGTTGATTGCGAGAACGGCACGCAACCCGTGGGCTCGGACGTGTGGTACGAGTACACCGCGACGTGCGCAGGTGATCTGACCGTCAGCCTTTGCAGCGCAACCGATTACAATGCAGTCATTGAAGTTCTCCCGGACGGGGCAGACTCGGCCCTGTGCCCGATGGTGGGTGCTGATGACACGTGCGGCGAGCTCTACGGGCCACCGAGCCTGCACCGGGCCGTGACTGCCGGCGAGCGTTACTCGATCAGGATCGGCGGTTGGAACGGCATGCAGGGCACGGGAGAACTCAGCATCGCCTGCGACGTGCCATCATGCGTGATAGCCACTCCGCCGGATTCGGAGCCGGACGGCATGGACAAGCCCCGCTACGTCTCCTTCACGGTCAACGAGGCTGAAGCGTCCCAGGCGATTCGAGTTTCCGCGAGCGACGTACCCACTGGTTTCGAGGAGTACGAATGCACGCAACTGTGGGTTGGCGAGCCGCGGGAATTCTGCGAGAACGCGGGGCAGAGCTTTCCGCCTGCAGGCGGTTGCAGCGAGGCGCCCGGGCTTCCGACTACGTTCGTGGCGGCCTCGCTCCAGTGCGAGCCGTTCTACACGGATTGGATCGCCTGGGGTACGGTCCACGTGTACGGCGATTTCGTCTTGCCGAACGGCTTGTATCAGATTCAAGCCATCGCCGAGTCCTGCGACATGATCTCTGAGAGCAGCTACTCGGAGCCGCTCGCTGTTGCAACGAGCCGGTGGGGCGACCTCGTCACGGATTGCACCACAACGCCGTGCGGGCCGCCGGACGGCCTGGTTGGCGTACCTACCGATGTGACGGCCGCGCTGGACAAGTTCAAGAACCTGCCGGGTGCGGTAAAGAAAGTCCGGTGCGACCTCGAGCCCGGCATGCCGGACCTAACCGTCAACATCACGGACGTCGTTCAGGTGCTCGATGCCTTCCGCGGTTTCGACTATCCCTTCGAGCCCGACGGCGATCCGTGCGGCGGGTAGCTCGCAACGGCTAACACGAGCTGACGTCACCCACAAGGGATGACGCTACATCTATGTTCGGAAGTGCTCAAAGATCCAGGGCTGTCACACGCCGCCCACTTCGACCATTAGCTCCAGTTCGACGGCTGCGTTGAGGGGAAGCTCGGCCATACCCACGGCCGCACGGACGTGGCGGCCCGCGTCGCCGAAAATCTGCACGAGCAGATCACTGGCACCGTTGGCCACCTTCGCCTGATCCGTGAAGCCGGGACCACTGTTGACGAAGACGCCGACGCGGACGACCCGCTTGATAGCATCCACCCCTCCGACGGCCTGGGCTGCGGCGGCGAGCGCGTTGAGAATGGCAATCCTCGCCCCGTCGGCCGCGTCCTCGAGAGATACATCCCCCGGCACTTTGCCGGCATAGACGAGCTGCCCGTTACGCATGGGCAGTTGACCGCTGGTCATCACGAGCGAGCCGCAATGAATGGCCGGCACGTAACTCCCGACCGGGGCAGCCACGGCCGGCAGTGTCAGTTTCAATTCCTCAAGTCGCTTACTCGGTGTCATCAGTTTTCTCCGAACGATCCATGTTTTGAAATGAATGTGCATACTGCTCGGTCGATCCCAGCGTGTTCTTCGATTCGCCGGAGGCAGGAGCCGCCGGTTGATCAGAGGTAATCACGTCGCTCGCACGACCCGCATCGGCCGGGGCTGATGACGCAGGCGATACCGCGTCACCTGCCGCCTCGTCCCTGTGTGCGCCCGGTGCATCCAAGTGTTCGAGGCTGTCGGATGCCGTCGATCCCGCATCCGCAGGGACTTGCCGCGTCTCTCTTGCGGTCTCGATGTAGTCGATCTCATCTTCATCCTCCGAAGGGTCCAGGAGGACGATGATGATCGGGCCGAAGGAATGGTCCTGTACCGCGCGGATAAGTCGTCTGCGGATCAGCTCGAGCAGGGCTAGAAACAGGCCTATCATCTCCTGCCTGGTCCGCCCTTTGAATATCATTTCGAAGGTCTGCGTACCACCGGCCCGCTGGATCGAATCGATGATGTCTTCGACGTGGAGTGCTATGGGTGTGTCATCGATCCCGATCCGGTGGACGGCCTGCCGCTTCCCCGTCTGCTCGAGCATTCTGTTGAAAGCATCGAACAGATCCCAGATGTCGATGTTCTCGAGGTCGACCTCGTCCGACGGCTCCGGAGGGAGCACGGGGCTGCGCGAGTGCTTTTGAGCCTGTGTTTCCGCCGCATCGTCCAGATGCCTGGCCGCGTCCTTGAACTTCTTGTATTCCAAAAGCTGGCGGACCAGCTCGAGACGCGGATCGACGATGTCCTCCTCACCTTCGTCGACCGGTGGTCTCGGCAACAGCGTCCGCGATTTGATTTCCATCAACGTCGAGGCGAGAACGAGGAACTCGCTGACAGCTTCCGGATCGAGGTCCCGGATCAGCTCGACGTACGCCAGATACTGCTCCGTGATCGTGGCGATGGGAATGTCGTAGATGTCGACCTCTTCCCGCCGGATCAAGTACAGGAGCAGATCCAGCGGACCGTTGTAGGCGTCGAGAACGACCTTGTATTCCGTCAAGAGTCCCGGTCCTTCGAAATGACGATCCCGCTGGCGTCGCGGACGTCGGCCATGACTTCTCGCGCTACAGCCCGCGCTTTCTTCCCGGAAGTGCTCAGCACGTCCTCCACGTAATCCGGATCACCCTCCAGCTTCGCGCGCCGTTCCCGCGGAGGTCCGAGCAACCGCTCGGCCGCCTCGGCCAGGAGTTTCTTGGCATCGCCATATCCCATTCCACCGGCGCGGTACCGCTCCTCGAGCGCTTCGACCTCTTCCGGTGTGGCGATGAGTCGGTACAAGGCGAAGACACTGCAGGAATCCGGATCCTTCGGAGCTTCCAGCGGGGTGCTGTCCGTTTTGATGCTCATGATGCGCTTGCGCGTCGTCTTGGGCGGATCGAACAGGTTGATCGTGTTGCCATAGCTCTTCGACATTTTCTGCCCATCGACACCGGGGACGATCATGGCATCGTTCAGCTTGGGCTCCGGGCGTTTGAGCACATCCCGCCCGTGGGTGTTGTTGAAATGTCCGGCCATGTCCTGCGTCATTTCGATGTGCTGAACCTGGTCCTTGCCCACGGGCACCAGGTCGCTCCGGTAGATGAGGATGTCCGCCGCCATCAGTAGGGGGTAGCTGTAAAGACCCATTGATGGGCTGATTCCCCTGGCGACCCGATCTTTATAGGACGTCGCCCGATCGAGAAGCCCCTTCCCGGTCACCGTGGACAGAATCCACGCGAGTTCGGTCACCTCGGGGACGTCACTCTGCCGGAACAGCAGCGCCTTTTGGGGGTCCAATCCGAACGCCAGGTAGTCGATGGCCACGTCGCGGATGTGCGAGCGGAGCAGATCGGCATCCTGCACGGTGGTCATCGCATGGTAGTTGGCGATGAAATAAAAGCACTCGTGCTCCTCCTGCAGCGCAATGTGCTGCTTCATCGCACCGAGATAGTTCCCCAGGTGCAACCGTCCGCTGGGTTGAACGCCGGAAAGAATACGCATTGTCGAACCTCCGCGGGCCAAGGTCGCGGCTGATCGCCACCTTGTCAAGATTCGTCGCCTCCCCCGCACGCCTCCCACCCTCACATCCTGCGGTTTGTCTGGGGAAAGGGCTGCAATACGGGGGGCGGGCGATCCGGGTGTGGCCGAATTCTGTAGCACTGTGTTTTAATCTCGTCGCCCTGAGATTGCAGCGGCCCGCGTCCTCACAGGCCTTCTCCCCTGGTAGGCGTTATTGCACGCGACGGCCGGCGGGGACGCCGGCCGCTACAGGAAGACACGAATTGTGCGCGTTTGCCGCAAATGATGGCCACACCGTGTGATCCGGACAATCCAGCCCCCGCTTGACCGGATCGTCAGTTCCCCCGATACTCCGCCGTCCGCTTCCTGGTGTTACTCATGAACGTGCCATCGGTTGAGCTGTTAATCCTGGATGTTGACGGTGTGCTCACAAACGGGCACGTCACCACGGCTCCGGACGGCGGAGTGACCAAGGCGTTCTGCACACAGGACGGCTTTGCCGTCAAACTGTGGCAGCGAGAGGGGGGGGAAATCGCCATTCTGTCAGGACGATCCGACGACGTGGTCACGAGGCGGGCACGTGAACTCGGCATCGAGCGAGTATGCACCGGCGAGGCCGACAAGATCGCGGGATACCGGAGAATCCTGGCTGAGGCCGGGCGCGAGGATGCCGAGGTCGGCTGTGTCGGGGATGATCTTCCGGATCTGGGGCCAATGACCCTGTGCGGTTTTCCGGTCGCGGTCGCCAACGCCGTACCCGCGGTCAAGCGGATTGCGTGCTATGTAACACGACGTGAGGGGGGACGGGGTGCGGTGGCGGAAGTGGTGGAGCTGTTACTGCGGAAACGTGGACGGTGGTCCCCGGCCCTCCGTGCATTGATTGAGCGGTGATGAAGAACATGCAATTAAGCAGGCGCGATCGGCATAGGGCGTCAGGGCTCGTTAGAGCCCTTGTTGTGGCGTCGGCCACCCTCGCCATCCTGATGGTCTGCTTCTCGATTTACCAGTACTGGCAGCTCGATCCAGAGGCCGCGGGGCGTCTCCGTTCCCCACACTTGACCTCGGCATCCGACGAACCGGGCGCGTACCCCAACGGGATCAGCTCGGGCGATGCACCGGGCTTCGATATAGGTCCCCGAGGGAAGATCGGTCCGGGGCGGGGTATACGCATCTCGCTATACCCCAGAGAAGGGCAGCAAGCCCAACTCGAGCTGGCCGTGGATGACTGGACGCCCGTCGGCGGGACGAGCAACCAGTTCCTCCTGACCGCTCCCGAAGTGCGTCTCCGCACGAAGAACGGACACGCTGTCAAGGTGACGGCCGACCAGGGGGTTCTCGAAGGGCAGCGAAGAGGCACAAGCGGGCTGGACCCGCAGCGCGGGAAGCTCACCGGTCGCGTGGTGATTCTCTACGACCGCCTGTCGGAATCGGACCGGGCGAAGCTCCCTCCCGAGCGG
>JAUXGE010000059.1 GCA_030622435.1 Planctomycetota bacterium | reverse complement strand
TGATGCTGTTTGGAAACGCCCTAATCGCACATGTCCGTAGCAAGCACCGCGGTTACGAATTCCGGTTTCTCGGATGCCTCGGAAAGTTCGAGCAGGAGGACCAGTAGCGTGGTTCGCGCAGGGGTGAGCGCGCTTGAGTTCGGAATGGCGCACCCTCGCGTTAACGGACTCGGAATCAACGATTTACCATGGCTGGAAGAAACGTCCCCGCCAGGATTCGAGCCTGGAACCTTCGGCTCCGGAGGCCGACGCCAGGGTTCCGCAAGTGGCTGTCGCACAAGCACTTCCGAACCTCCGAGTCTGGAGCATGTAGCCCAGCATGTAGACGAAGGGCTTTCATCGGGTCTGGCGACCGTGATTTCCGCTTGGCCCTGTCTCCTTGAACCGATCCGAGCAGCAATCCTGGCGATGATTGAGGCTGCGACTCTGGGTGAGAGTGACACGGAGTGACAGGGAGTGCCAGACGCGAATACAGGCCCGTAGAGCGTTCGTCCCATCCCTGAGCACCTTCCGCCTGAGAGCGTCCAGCGGGGGCTGCGAGAGAGCATGTCAGAGGTGTCCGAGCGCAGGGATGGCAATCAGCAAGAGCCGTTTCGGTTCACCCCCACGTGCGTGGGGACAATTTTCGAGCGGCGTTTAGACCGTAGCCCGATGATACACGGCGCAGAAGAAGAGCATCCAAGAGACCACACAACAGGGCACAATCATGCAGAATAGCGTCGGATGGCCCGACATGGTCAGCACCGTGAAGAAGACTGTCAACAGAAACGAAAAGACGACACCGGCGGCAGCCCATTCTCGCTTACGGCTGTCAATTCGGGTACCATAACGAAGTACGCGCCCACACCGTGCACAGAACCTTGCGTTGTGCTGATTGATGTGACCGCAATCATCGTAACAGCAGATTCGGCCGTCACTTGTGGACATCGTCGTCTCCACGACCATGCTGACAAGACTCGCCCCGGCGCCTATGTATGAGCGACCACGTCCGGGCCTGATACAGTATGCCTGAATATGCGCGGCCAAGCAAGAGGGTGCGGCCACTCGCCGGAGCCGCTACTTCTGACCGCGATGGGTTGATTGTCGCCTCACGAGCCGCTGAGCGCGACCCGTTTGGCTAGGTCTCCAGCCGACGTTCACGCCCCAAGTACACAAGCGTGGCGGCGGTTACCATCAGCAAACCCATTAGCACGATACCCCACGTTGGGACGGCGGGGACGGGATCGGCTTCGGGGAAGACGATAAGGGTCCAGTTGAACGCCGAGCTATTCTGGATTAACAAGTCCGATTGCGGGATGTGCGGGTGTTGTTTGACCTGCATCTTGATTGTAACGGTGCCGCCCTCTGTTTCGGTCACCCATGACCCCGATTCTTCTAGGTTCAGACCATCCAGTGGCGCGTCACCACCGATAACAGGACGATACATGCCCGCACCACCATCATGGATGTTCAAGGCCCAGGTGATTATCGCTGTCCCGGCGGGAATTGTGACGGTCTTCTCGGTTTGTGGAATATCGACAAAATCCGCAGGAAGTGGTTCCGCCGGACGAGGCACGGGGAAGGACACGTAGAGATTCTCCACGAACGGTGCTTGCGCCACCGCGACCTGCCCCAACGCCAACACCACCAAATCGAGAACGATTGCACGGAACATGTCTTGCCCTCCATCACTGCGCCTAGATTCGGCCAAAGAACGGTGCACGCAGTGTACCAGAACCGGGGGCACGAGGCCAAGGCCGAGCGGCAACTCCAGAAAAGTAGTGCTTTACAGGATTGGGGTTAGATGGCTCTGAGCCGGGGCTGTCTCTCCGGGAACTACGCAAGATCAGGGAAATAGTTAAGATTCTGAATCGCGTGAACCTTGACTCGGAGAGCAAGCACCTGGCTTTTCTGCCCCCCCTGTCTCCTTCCCCTGGGCTACAGGAACCGCGAAACCGCTAATTCCCCGTCCAAAAGGAATTTCAAGGGTTGGTTTCGTGATTGCGGGGATGTTGGGCCGTGGAGGGGTTTTTTAGGGCCGTTTCGGGGGATTAGCGGGGTGGGTTCGATGCCCTGGGGTTCTTCATACACGGATTCTGTGTATGGCACATCCTGACTCCCAGTGGCACTGATTCACTTGCGATTACGGACTGGGCGAACCTCGACTTTCTCACGCTCCGAAGGCTAACATGCTTGAACGACGCACAAATTCTGTGTATGATGTTGGTTGAGAATCGAGGCTTCGGCCCTTGCTCAATTCGGGTTTTCAGGAGGCTAGGCGATGAGATCATGTTGGCTGGCGATGGTCTTGCTTTTCTTGACCGGGTGCGGAACGTTCCCGGTGGATACCGATGGCGACGGGTTAGACGATGGAGCAGAGCGTCAACTCGGTACTGACCCATCTGCCACCGATACCGACGACGATGGTCTAACCGACGGGGAAGAATTCGTCGCAGGCACCGATCCCCTCCTGTTTGACACCGACCGAGATGGTCTTGGGGATGGCCACGAAATCGCTATCGGCTTCAACCCCCTAAGCCCAAACGGGGACCTGGATGCGTTAGACGACTCCAACGAGCTGTTGTACGGAACCGATCCACGGGACCCGGACACCGACGGCGATGGTCTTTTGGACCACGATGAAGTGTGGGTCTATCGTTCTGATCCACTAACATCTGACACGGATGGCGATGGGCTACTCGACGGAGTAGACCCTTATCCGCTCGACCCACTGAACAACGATGACGACCAGGATGAGGTTCTCAATAACGATGATGAGTGTCCGAATACACTGAGCGGCGTGGAGGTTGATGACGACGGCTGTGCTCCCGGCCAACTCGACAGCGACGGAGACGGTTTCTCGGACGATGAGGAAATCAACGGCATTCCCGGTACCGATCCCTTCGACCCAACAGATAATCCCAACAACGTGCGTGATACCGACGGCGATGGCTGCTCGGACTTCGACGAGCTGAACTTCAAGGGCTCCTGCGACAACGACCCCAATACACCCGATGGCACCGGGGGATTTGACATAAGTGAAGTCCTTGCTGCGACTTGGCAAGTCCTCGCCGCGAGCCCGCTTGACCCCTCGGCTGGGATGATCGCAACAGCGTTCGCTATCGATGAGAATAGACTGGCAACAAACGCCCACGTGGTTTATGGCACGGCGAACGTGTTGCGCGCCGGAGGGTTGGGAGCCGTTGTGCAGCACGAAACCGGGGCAGACCTCGAAATCGTCAATATGTGGGCTCACCCCGACTACGACGGTAACTCTGTCACCAGCCCGGACGTGGGCGTGATCGAAGTCAACGGCAGGCTTCCGTCATGGTTGCCTCTTGCGGATGAGGCTGTTGTACGAAGCCTGCGAATCTTGGACGATGTGACTCTCTGCGGGTTTCCCGGCGACGTAGCCCTCCTGATTGATTTTGCGAATCTCCAACCAGGAGACGAATTCAGACCACGGGCTTCTTGCTTCACCGGCTCGATTAGCTCGCTGAGACCGTTCGATCCGTCGGCACCGGCCACACCAGCAAACCTGCAACTCATCCAGCACGATATAGCCACCACGGGTGGGACAAGCGGAAGTGCAGTGCTTGATGACTCTGGACGAGTGATCGCCATCCACGCCGCTGCGACGACGCACGAGGGTGGAACGAATCGCTTCGCTTCCCGGTCGGATACACTACGAGACCTCCTTCAGCTCATTGATTCGGGTTCCCTCCCTCCGCTCGAAACTGAAGCATCTCCTGGGGGAGATGGAACCACCGTCTTTGACGTAACGGAGGTATTAGACGGAGACTGGATGCTGGTACGTGACGATGGGGACGTGAGCGACCCGCTCGCTTGCATGGAATTCGATCGAGGGGTGCTGATATTCTACGATGCCATTTGTTGGGTAGACGATTTCGGATTCATGCCCAACGATCTCGACTTCCGGGCCGAAGTATTGTCAGATGGACACTCAATCGCCCTGAGTTATACCATTACCATTAGCTCCACGTACGATGAAGTCATTGTTGGGAGCTTCGCTGATGAGGACCACATAAGTGTGTTCTTTACTTCGGTAGAGCGGGGACCCAACGGCGACGAGTGGTCGTTCCCGGCATTGTTAGTAAGGCACGGTTTCTGACGGGCGAGGGAACACTGCGAAAACGCACTGCATCGTGGAGATCGGGGAGAGACAGCATGCGACGGTTACTTACCACGTTCTTGGTTGTGCTATCAGGGTGCGGATCGGGAGTGGGCTCGCCTGGCGCGGGCAGGTTGACGCCGGGAACGGGGTCCACCGGTTTACGGCCCGGTCTTTACACCGGGCAACTCTCTTGCTGCGCGGGTGCCCCATTCATTCCGGCGCCCAAACGAATCAGAAAGTAGTGTCGTCACATCGCCGGAATGGGTGGGGGACCGACGAAGACCGGGCATGCTTTAACCCCTGTTCCTTTGTCCCACCTGATCACCCAATTGCGAATTTCCGGTGATCACTCCGCGCGTTATATATATAGAAAGGAGGTGCCCCCGTGCCCAAAGTCGTCTCAAACCTCCAACGCCTCGCAAGCGGCGAGAGAGCCCCCAGGCCCCCATCCTGACCTCGACGGACGAACCATAATGAAAATGAATATACGAAACGAACCCATGTGAAAGTGTGACTGGAACCGACCGCCCCTATCGAACCGAAAAGGGGATCCCGGCCGAGCCCAGCGTATTAACAAGGGAGATGGTGAGTCCGTCGCGTACGTTCCCGACGCACCACTCAGATTCCGTGATCCTCGGCGGCATTCGCCTCCTCAGCCGCATCGCCGGCCGCGAACCACTTGCGGACGGATCGCTCCAACTCGTGGTGGAGCCGTGTGATGCTGTTTTGAGACTCCCTAATCGCGCATGTCCGTAGGAAGCATGGCGGTCACGAATTCCGGTTTCTCGGATGCCTCAGAGAGTTCGACCAGCGCAGCCTCTGCATCGGCCGTACGCTCGTGGTCGGGGCCGAACGTTTCCAGCAAGATGGCTTTTCCTTCGACCAGGATTCTCTCCGCTTTCTCGAACTGTCTCGAGTCGGTCAGGCATCGACCATACTTGATGAGAAAGACACCGAGGTACCAATGCCGCGCCGGCATGGTCCGCCGCGCAATGTCCACGATGTCGGAAAGGATCCGCTCCGCCTCATCCAGTCGGCCGAGTTGTCGGTACAGGTCGCCCAGGTTGCTGCGGCATGCCAGGACCCTCGGGTGGGTAGCGCCGCGCACCCGACTCATGACTTCGATGGCGTTCAGATAGAGCGGCTCAGCCTTTTCATAGGCCCCCTCGGCCACGTAGATCGCAGCGAGGTTGTTCTGGCACTCCTGGGTTTTGGGATGTTCGTCGCCCACGGCGTTGCGGAGTTTGTCGAGCAGACGCACATACGCGGATTTTGCCTCGTCGGTACGGTTCTGTTCCTGGTACATCAGCGCCTGGTTGTACATGCTGATCAACGTGTGTGTGTTCTCAGGCCCGAATGACTCCCGGCCGATTTGGATCACCTCGTCATAGTACGCCTCGGCTTCGTCAAACCGCCGCAACGTACGATAGAGTTCAGCCAGGTTGTTGAGCAGTTCCGCCGTCACAGGATGCCGGTCACCGTAGACCTCACGGTGGTCATTCAAGGTGCCGAGATAAAGGCGTTCAGCCTCGCCATAGCGGCCCTTCTTGTAATGCACGTGCGCCAGGCCCCGGAGGTGGCCGAGCGTGGTCGGGTGCTTATGTCCTCGGATGCGGCGGTTCGCGTCCAGAACCCGGAGGTATAGGGACTCGGCCCGGTCGTATTCTCCTCGACTCGAGTACAGGCCGGCCAGATTGCCCATGACCATCAGCGACTTGGGGTGGTCGACGCCGAGCATGCGTTGGTAGTGGGACAGCGCCTGGTCAAGCAGGGGTTCCGCCAGGTCGTAGCGCCCCTGGCTGAGGTAGGTCATGGCAAGGCTGTTTGTCGTGTTGAGTGTGCTTGCATGCGTCTCGCCGAGACTCGCCTGCTGGGCGGTGAGGACGATCCGCAGTTCGGTCGCCGCCGAATCGTAGTGGCCATACTTGCCGTACACGGTAGCGAGGTTCGTCATGGCATGGAGTGTTTCCTTGTGAGAATCCCCCCATTCGTCCCGATGGATTGCCACGACACGCTCCAATTGCGCCACGGACGATGTGAAGTCACCGAGGCTCGCATACGTGACTCCGAGGCTCGCCCGCAGTCGCGCCTCGACAAGGGGGCGGTCGGCCAGCTCTTGGTCAATTGTCGCGGAGGCCTCATTGAGCACGTCGAGGACGAGCACGTCGCGACCCAGCTCAGAGGGATCGACGGAGCGGAGTACGCGTTCCATCAGCTCTGTGACGGCTTCGGCCTCGGCACGGGCCTGCTCGGCATCGACGAGACGCAGTTCGGCGATCGAGCGGTGCCGCTCCGACTCTCCTCGGGCGAGTTCGGACTCGTGTCGGCGGACCTCGGCCAGACGCCGCTGTTTCACCGCCCGGGCCAGTCCGTACCCCGTACCCGCCACACCCATTGCGAAGCATGCCAGAACCGCAACGGCGCCGGTGAACCAGGCCTTGTTCCGGCGCGCGTACTTGCCGAGTTGGTACAGTGCGCTGGGGGGTCGCGCTACAATGGGCTGGTCCTGCAGGTGGCGACGGATATCGGCGCCGAGGTCCGACGCCGATTGGTAGCGGCGTCCCTTGTCCTTCTCCAGGACTTTGGCGATGATCGTCTCGACATCACCTCGAAAGGCCGACGAGAACACACTCAAGCGGGGCGGCTGAACTTCCCGGATAATACGAACCGCATCGGGCAAGGGAACGTTGTCGAGCTCGTAGGGGGGGCTTCCGCTGATGAGTTCGAAACCGATGACACCAAGGGCGTAGATATCGCATCGGGTGTCAATCTCGTCCGAAGCGCCGGTGGCCTGCTCGGGGCTCATGTATTGGAGCGTGCCGATCAACTGCCCGGTGGCGGTATGTTCCGTGCGGGCCTGAAAACTGGTGTCAATGGCACGGGCTACGCCGAAGTCGAGGATCCGGGGTCTGCCTTGCGGATCAACAAGGATGTTGCCGGGCTTCAGGTCTCGATGAATGATCCCTTTGGTGTGTGCGTGATGAACCGCGTCGCATATTTGGGCCAGGAGTTCCAGACGCTGACGAGTCGTCAGGCCGTGGGCGCGTGCAAAGTCGATCAAGGGCTGCCCCTCGACCATTTCCATGGCGAAAAACGGCTGTGGGCCATGGCCCGTGTCGGTCGTGCCGGCGTCGTAGAACCGAGCCACGAACGGATGGTTCAGCCGCCTCAGAACGCTAGCTTCGAATTGGAAGCGGCGCAGCATCGACTTGGTGGAGAGCCCCGGTCGTAAGACCTTCACGGCGACGGTCCGCCGCGGCGACTCCAACTCGGCTTCGAAAACCGTGCCCATGCTGCCGCTTCCGATCTCACGGACCACCCGGTACCGGCCGAGGTGGTCGGGGAGTCTCCGCTCCCAGCCGCCATCGCTTGCGCCGGCCAGCAGCTTCTTGTCGTCGCTGGTTAACAGAGGCGTGTCGAGGAAGGAACTATCGCGCTGATCGCTGGCCAGTAGTGCCTGGACGTGCTCCTTCAGCTCGGGGTCATCCCGGCATTGCTCGGACAGAAACTCGTTGCGGGTCTGCGGGACATGCCGGCAGGCAGCATCGAAGATCGCGCGCAGCGTCTTTTCCCGGTTCGGTGTCATGACGTGTCTCCGTCAAGTTCACGGCGGAGGCAGGCACGAGCAAACCGCCAGTCCAGCTTCACCGTGCTCGCGGACACGCCGAGCAATTCGGCCGTTTCATCGACGGTCAGCCCACTGAAGTACCTGAGTTCGACGACGCGGCTGGCCCGCTCGTGGCATCTGGCCAGTCTGGTCAGGGCTTCATCCAGAGCAAGGATGTCGACAGTCCGGTCGCTGGTCCACCCGTTGGCGGCGTCAAGCGACACCCGGCTACAGCCGCCACCGCGTTTCGCGCAGGCCTTCCGCCGAGCGTGGTCGACAAGTACCTCGCGGAGCGTTCGCGCTGCCACCGCGAAGAAGTGCGTTCGATCTTGCCACTCCCGACGGCCGCCCTGGGCCAGGCGCATGTACGCCTCATGAACCAGGACCGTCGGCTGGAGCGTATGCCCAAGTGCTTCCCGTCGGAATCTCCGCGCCGCGAGGTCACGCAGACAGTCGTAAATCGAGGGGAACCACTCGTCGACGCTCACATTGCCGCGGTCAAGTCCCTTCGGGCGCAGCGTGCCCACCCGACCTTGCGCCGCCTTCGCCTCGTCGACCATGTTGTCTCTGCACCCACTCTGCCTGATACGTTGCACTATATGGTACTACTCAGCAGCAAACCCTGTCCAGGAATACGACTGATAATCACCCTCGGGAGGGGATCAAAAGCGCGATCTATGTCCGATAATGTGCGAGCCACATACCAGATTCCGGGCGATACGTTCTGGCGTAGCTTCTCGGCGCCCGTCTTCGCTCGTCAGGTATTCCGGCCGATCCCACGATTCCCGGAAAGATCACTTTTTTCTTGACCCTTCAAGAGCGGATTAGCGCTTCCCCTTTCGACTCGAGTTGCTCAGATCCGCGGTGTCGCCGAGAGGTGAGCCGGCCTGCGTCCTCTCTGCGCAGCAGACATCGAATAAAGGGAAGACTGTGCAGTCGTTCACGAGCGGTAAGTCTCGACAGAATCATGGTGACGTTGAAAGGACGTACTGAAATGAGATTAATGAAGGTCAGGATGGATCAAACGCTTTCCGCTATCGGGAAGGTGCGACTGACGCTGGTGTTTACGACCGGCGTCATATTGCTCTTGGCGGCGACCCTTCCGTTTGCCGCCGCCTCCAGCGACGAGTTACTGAAGCCGGGTCCCATCGAACTGCCGGAGCCCGGCGAGGTTATCTTGCAGTTCCCGGCGCCGGGGCAGAACCCTTGCGGTCTGGCATGGGATGGCAGCCACCTCTGGGTGGCCGACGACGACACGGACACGATCTACAAGCTCGACCCGTCCGATGGCGCGGTGCTCTCTTCATTCGGGGCCCCGGGCACGCAGCCGCGTGGGCTCGCATGGGACGGGACCCACCTGCTGCACCAGGACAATTCCACGCGCGACCTCTACAAGCTGGATCGCGTTGATGGAGCCGTGCAGTCCACCGTGGGCGCCCTGGCCAAGTTTGCGGTGGGAACGGTGCCTGAGTTCAGTGGGATGACGTGGGACGGCCAACACGTGTGGTATGGCACCGTGAACGGTTGGTCGAGCATGATGAATGCGATGGATCCGGCGGACGGCTCCGAGGCGGGCGCCTTCTTCACGAAGGGCTATCCCCGGGCCTTGGCGACCGGCGGCGCGTTCATCTGGAGTGCAACGAACAACGAGGGACACCGGTTGGGTATTGTCTACAAGTACAATCGTTCGAACGGTCTGTACGTATCGCAGTTCGATACGCCCGGTTTCTATCCAACCGGCCTCGCCTATGACGGCCAGTACCTGTGGTGTGTGGATCGTGTGACAAAGACCATCTATAAGCTGGCCGCGAACTAGGAGAGACTGATATGTACAGAACCCTTACTTGTGTGTGTTTGGTTGGCCTACTGTTGTTTGCTCCCGCCGCAGTGGGCCGGGACTACGCGGTCCTGATCAGTGCGGGACAGGCGACCGCGGATGACACGCTCGTGAATTCCTGCTTCTGGTACAACGTTTACCTGCAGTACACCACTCTGCTGGAGGAAGGGTATGCGGAGGACGACGTCTATGTTCTCTACGGCCACGGGAGCGATTTCAGCAGCTCGCACGCCTGCTACCAACCACCCGAGTCCGTGACGGACTATGCGGTGAACCGGGCGAACATCCAAAGCGTCTTCAACACGCTGGGCGGCATCATGACCGCCAACGACTTCCTCTACGTGTGGTGGATGGGACACGGCACGAACGACAATGAGCAGTACAAGATGTACATCGACACCAATGACGAAACTGTGTGGGGCTACGAAATGGAGGACTGGGTCGGTCAGATCACGGATTACGACAAGCGTACGTTCTCCTGGATGACCTGCTTTAGCGGTGGAATATTGGACCATCTGGAAGGTCCGCGGTCGATCGTCATGAGTTCGGCGACGTTCTATCAGGGCACGGCTGACGCGTGGCTTTGTGATACCTACCATGCGGAGTTCCACTACCCCGAGCGGTGCGCCTGGGCGTGGGAGAGCCCGTGCGGCATCTGCGGTGACGTTGTTGCGGATACCAACGGCGACGGCAAGATTTCCTTCGAGGAGGCCTTCATCTACGCGGAGTACCACACGGCGTACTCTAACCCGCAGTTCAGGGATATAGGCGGGATTGCGGCCGATACCTTCCTGAGCACCGACGAGCTGATCTGCGACGGCATCGGTGACAACACCTGGGACGGCTGCCGCGGGAACGGGTGCGCCGTCTGTGCGGAAAAGCTGGTAGGCTACGAGTGCTACTTCGAGAACCACCCCCAGTGTGTGCTGAACACGACGTGTGCGGGACAGTTCTATGACTGCGACGCGGCCTGCCCGGAACCTACCGTCGAGGACCAGTGCGTCTGCGACGGCATAGGCGACGACACGTGGGACGGCTGTCGCGGGAACGGTTGCGCGGTGTGCGAAGAGAAGGTGGCGAGCTACGACTGCTACTTCGAGATGCACCCGCAGTGCGTATTGAACACGACGTGCGCAGGGCAGTTCTACGACTGTGACCAATCGTGTCCCGCACCCACGAAGTATGACTTCTGCCTGGTGTGCGACGGTAGCGGAGACGGCACCTGGAACGGTTGCCGGGGCAACGGCTGCGCGGTTTGCGAGGAGCAGCTCGGTGGCTACGACTGCTACTTCGTCAACCACCCGCAGTGTGATCTCAACACCACCTGTGCGGGGCAGTTCTATGACTGCGACGCAGCCTGTCCCGAGCCGACGGCGGCCGACGTGTGTGTCTGCGACGGCAGCGGAGACGGCACGTGGGACGGTTGCCGTGGGAACGGCTGTGCGGTGTGCGAGGAGATGCTGGAAGGTTTCGAATGCTATTTCGAGCGACACCCGCTGTGTGTGCTGAATACCACATGCGCTGGGCAGTTTTATGACTGCGACGCAGCATGTCCGGCGCCTACTGAAGCGGATCGCTGCCCGGATCCCGATCCGGATCCCGATCCCGACCCGGTAATCCTGAACCCGATCAAATAAGCAGGCCCGGGGCGATCGCCCTTGTGCCAATACACTCAGACCGGCCGCCCGCCGAAGGAGGGGCGGCCGGTCGCGTGTTCGCAGGGCGCGTGCAGCAGGTGTAGGGACGAAAAACCTCGGGCGTTCGACGGGCGGCGAGCTTGACGCCGACGGAGGCGGTGGCCGTGCCCGAGTATGGAGTGGGTACGGAGTCTCCTCCCACGGGCAGCTTAAACGTGATTGGCTCTCGCCCAGCTCCGGCCCTCAGCCGGTGAGTGAGAAAGCGCCAAACCCACGCCCTCCCCATCGAGCATCTGTCAGCGGCATCGCGTGGATTTGGATGAGGCGTGAAGCCGGTACGTGGTCGGAGGGACAGGAGGTCATAAACAACATCGACAAGGCCTTCAAGCGGCGCACGGCCAAAGCCGGCGTTAGTGGCGTGAGGGCGGATTCCGGAATCGTCCCCGCCAGGATTCGAACCTGGAACCTTCGGCTCCGGAGGCCGACGCGCTATCCAATTGTGCCACAGGGACTCCTTTGTCGGCGACTCTAGCCATCATGGACCGCCTGTCAACCGTTCGTTCATGATACCCCTTTTTGCAGGTCCGTGACAGAATCGGCGGACGCCAAGAAACCGTGGGGCAGGACGTTGTTCCGCGCCGGCGGAATGTTGACCTCCAGGCGTGGACGGGAGAATCATCCGCCCTTCCTCGCTCAGGCCATCACGGGCCTTCCGTCAATCGTTCGCTCATCCCACATCTTTCTGCACCTACCCGACAATTGCGTACAAGCTGACGGACGATCATCGTGAGCTGTTCGGGTCACCACTGAGACATGTCCGCTCATAGACACGTCGAAGGGTTTTCCCCGGACCCGCGAATCGTTCGTGTGAGTGGGGGATCATGATTCCAGAGGGGGGCGACCATCATGTTACAACCCCGTAAGGGCGAGACATTATCAGACCGATCCTGCGTCTTGGACGGATAACTCAGTCTCGCCCACCCACCGTGATTCTCGGACGTGAACAGGTCGGGTGGAGCGGTCTTGCAGGTATCGTTCGCTGCAGGATCTGTCGATGGGACAACAAGGTCTTGCGGCACGGGATTCAATGTCGGTCGGGGTGCGCAAGCTACGAGTGCTACCTGGAGTAATCTGCATGGTAACTAAGCCAAGAGGAACTGTTCTGATCGTCGAGGATGAAGAAGACCTCCGCTTCATACTCACGGCCCATCTGAGCGCGGCGGACTTCGATGTTCTGGAGGCGGACGACGGGGTCAAGGCGATCGAAATGGCCGTGGAGCGTCAACCCGACGTGATCATCATGGACATCGGTCTGCCGGTGGTGGACGGGATCACGGCGACACGCACGCTCAAGGCAGACCCGCGAACGATGCGCATCCCCATCATCATGCTGACTGCGCGTTCCGGTACGACCAACATCGTGAAAGGTCTCGACGCCGGCGCCCAGGAGTATCTTCCCAAGCCGTTTGATGTGGCGGAGCTTCTAGCCCGGGTGCACACGGTCCACCGGCTCGCTGCGGCGACGAAGGACCTCGACCGGCTCAACACGCAACTCGAGGCCGAGGTCGATGTCAAGACCAAGCGGCTCCGGGTTCTGTACGAGTTCATGCGAGATCTGAACCACGCCGACTCTCGTGATCAGATCTTCGACCTCCTGATACGGTGTGTCGAGCAGGCTTCGAATGCCGGTCGGATCTCCTTGTTCATGGCCGATCCGACGGGAGAGCACCTTGTGTGCGAGCGTGCGGTGGGAATCGATGCTTCGAGCTTCGATCCGATTCGGATGAAGGATCACAAGGGCATTACGGGACAGGTCATTCGTAGTGGAAAGACGCTCTCAGCCAGGACATACGGTGTCGGCGCCGGCAGGGACCGTGACTATGTTCAAGACGTGTTCCTCAGCACACCGCTCGTGTCCACCTCGCTCTCGACCAGAGAGGGTGTGATCGGCATCATCAACGTCACGGAGAAGTCCGATGATTCCCCGTTCTCGGAAGAGCAGATAGATTGCATTCGTTCCGTGGCGGACGCAACGGCCATTGCTCTGGACAACGTGGACCGGCAGGACCGCCTGCAGGAATCGGTCCGCGTGTTGGTCCAGACGGTCGGGAATCTCGCGGAATACCGCGATGAGGAGACCACGCTCCATCTAGAGCGTGTCACGAGGATGGCACGCATCCTGGCCGAGGAGTTGCAGCGAGAAGGCCCCTACGGGCAGCAAATAACAGACGGATTCGTCCAGATACTGGTACATGCTGCCCCGATGCATGACATAGGCAAGGTCGGTATCCCGGACGACATCCTGACCAAGCCGGGAAAGCTCACGGAGGAGGAATTCCAGATCATGAAGACCCACACGGACATCGGGCGACGTGTGTTGTCGCGCGCGATGGACGCTTCCGGACGTGTGCCGTTGCTGGAGATGTGTGTGGACATCGCTCACTGCCACCACGAAAAATTCGACGGGACAGGGTATCCACGGAGAATGGCCGGACAAGACATACCGATTGCCGCACGCATCATTGCCCTCGTGGATGCCTACGACGCGATTACCAGCCGACGAAGGTACAAGGATGCCCTCTCCCACGAGGAGGCGGTGCAGATTATCAGAGACGAAGCGGGGCACCATTTCGACCCCGCATTCACGGAGGCGTTCCTGAGAATCGCTGATCGGTTCGACAAAGTCAGGGCTCGCTACGATGAGAGCCCCGAAGCGCTCGACGCCGTGCCGGCGTAGCTCCGACGATTCCACGGCTTCCTTCCCGTTTGCCCCCGCGCGCACTCCTCTCCTCAGTCTCGGGCGGACCACATGAGCCATCACAAGGAGGGTCTTTCCAGGTGCCGGTCGGCAGCTATAATGTCGCCCATTGACAGTGGAATGTCGTGTTGGCACGCTGTGAGGATCGATCCCTATGTTCAAGTGGAAACGAGTCTGTCTCGAGAGGTTCGG
Organism: Planctomycetota bacterium; assembly: GCA_030622435.1. Lineage (GTDB taxonomy): Bacteria > Planctomycetota > Phycisphaerae > UBA1845 > UBA1845. Next base: position 2,199 of record JAUXGE010000059.1, on the reverse strand, counting down.
CTACGCCCTTCCGGAGAATGTCGTCACGTCGGCCGACATCGAGCGGGAACTCGCACCCGTCTATGAGCGGTTCGGGCTACACGAGGGGCGCCTCGAGTTGATGTCCGGCATCCGTGAGCGGAGATTCTGGGACGAGGGTACACTGCCAAGTGATGCAAGCACGCGCGCCGGCCGCGCCGCACTGGATGCGGCGGGGGCGGCACCCGATGAGATTGAATGCCTGATCCACACGTCCGTCTCGCGCGATTTCCTAGAACCGGCCACGGCGTCGGTCGTGCACGACAACCTGTCGCTGTCACCCAAGGCCCTCATTTATGATATCTCCAACGCGTGCCTGGGTTTCTTGAACGGAATCGTTTCGCTGGCAAACATGATCGAACTCGGGCAGGTGAAGAAGGGCTTGATCGTAGCAGGTGAGAGCAGTCGTAGCCTTGTTCGCACGACGATCCGCCAGTTGCTCAATACACCGACACCGACGCGTCAGCAGTTGAAGGCGGCGTTCGCCTCGTTGACCATTGGGTCCGGCGCCGTGGCGGTTGTCCTGACCGACGAATCCGCCGCGCAGACCGATCATCATCTTCGCGGCGGTGTAGTACGAACCGCAACCGAGCACAACCACCTGTGCCGCGGGAGTGCGGATACCGGCTTCGGCGGTGAGGCGGCCGTGAGCATGGAGACGAACGCGGAAACGCTGCTTGTCAGCGGCTGCGCGTTGGCGTCCGAGACATGGGAGGTCTTCCAGCGCGAACTGGGCTGGACGAACGGCCACGTGGACCGGACGTACTGCCATCAGGTGGGTGCAGCCCATCGCGATCGACTGTTGGAAGCGTTACATCTGGACCCGGACAAGGACTTCGCAACGGTCGAGTTTCTCGGGAATATCGGCTCCGTGTCTCTGCCTCTTACGATGGCGTTGGGGGTGGAGAGTGATCCTCCACATCCGGGCGAGCGCATCGCCATGCTTGGTATCGGCAGCGGTTTAAGCAGTGTCATGCTCGGTGTGCAGTGGTAGTGCGATGGAAGAGGTATACCGGGCCGGTGCCCGAGATGTGATCCGGATCCGCCTGGAGCAAAGTTAGCTTTTTCGACGGTCATCACAGCAGTCTGCGTTGGAGAGACCTCGTCAATGGCCAACACGGAGACACGGGACGCAAGGTCATGTGCCGATGTGGATCGGACAAATGACGAGCTTCATTGCGCTGGCGCCAGCGCCGACACGCCGTGCTGCGGTTCGTCGGGAATGCGCGATCCGAGGATTGACTCCCTCGGTGATCTGTACCCTTTCACCTCTCACTATGTGGATGTCGTCGGTGGTCGGATGCACTATATCGACGAGGGCGACGGCCCGCCCGTGGTCATGCTGCACGGCAATCCGACCTGGTCATTCTATTTCAGAGAGCTGGTCAGGGGGTTGCGCGATCGATACCGAGTGATCGTGCCGGACCACATGGGTTGCGGTTTCTCGGACAAGCCGCAGGAGTATCCCTATACGCTCTCGACGCATATCGACAACGTCGAGCGTCTGATCGACCATTTGAACCTCGGCGATATCACACTGACCGTGCATGACTGGGGCGGCGCTATCGGATTCGGCTGGGCCGTGCGGAATCCGGACCGTGTGAGTCGTTTCGTCTTGTTCAATACGAGTGCATTTGTCGGCGGTCCGATCCCTCTGCGAATTCGGGCCAGCCGCTGGCCTATCTTCGGTGATGTTGCCTTGCTCCGGTTCAATGCTTTCGCGCGAGCCGCGACGCACATGGCCTGCTGTCACAAGGAACGTATGACGCCCGAGGTCAAGCGCGGGTACCTATTGCCCTACGACACGCCCGCCAATCGCATCGGCACGCTCTGTTTTGTCCGTGACGTACCGGTGACACCGAGAGTGCCGAGCTATCGGTTGATTCAACGTATTGACGCGGCGCTGCCTCAGTTTCGTAATCGGCCGATGCTGGTCTGTTGGGGTATGAAGGATTTTTGTCTTACAGACTGGTACCTAACGGAGTGGCTCGCCCGTTTTCCACGTGCAGTTGCCCACGAATTCGCTGATGCCGGGCATTACGTCATCGAGGATGCCCACGAGAGGATTCTCCCACTGATGAGGTCCTTTCTGGAACAGCCGAACCCGGTGGCGACGTAACAATCGGGAAGCGCCTTGTCAGACCATCTGTGAACCGAGCCGCGGGCTTCCAGCCCGCGCGG